>JBBISN010000005.1:0-14380 GCA_037441265.1 Nitrososphaera sp.
CTGGATGTCTAAAAAAAGGGACGACAGCTATTTTGCAGCAGAGCGCAGAAAGAAAAAGAAGACAATGATGATTGCCATCCCGGTTGGGATTGCAGTTGTAATAGCCGCCGTTGCCGCGTCACTCTCATACCAACAGGTTAACCCCTACGGACCGGTCGGCTCGGCACATGTACACGCTGTCTTTGCTATCAAGCTGAACGGGCAGGCCATCGACTTTTCGCAGCAAAAGTATCAGGTAAGATCCAGCCTAATACACGTTGAAAACATGGATGGAACAACGCTGCACAGGCATGCCACGGGAGTTCCCTTTGGAGAGTTTCTAAAATCCGTAAAGATGAACATCAGCGACGGCTGCTTTACCAGCGATGATGGCACCAAATTCTGCAACGATGGCGACAAGACATTAAAGTTCTACGTGAACGGCAATCAGGTTAGCTCGATAACCGATTACGTGATAAACGACAACGATCGCCTGCTTGTGCTTTACGGCAATGAAAACAGCGATCAGATCCAGCAAGAACTGGCCGCATTGCAGAACACACCTATCAAGAAGTAAACGTGATATAAACGGCCAGCTGATATTTTCTCATTCATGGCCAAGATCGCAGTGATTGACTGCCAGGTAGCTGGAATATCTGGCGACATGCTGCTGTCCAGCCTGGTGGATGCTGGCGCAGACAAGAAGAAGGTGACCGATGCGATCTTTGCCTGTGAGAATTTTCTGCCGCAAAGCAAGATAAGCAAGGCAGCCTTTGAAAAGGTGGTAACCCACGGCTTTAGTGCAACCCGGCTTCAGATGACGTACAAGGACCGGGTGCACGAACGGAAGGGCGGCGAGATGGTCCGCGCCCTTACAAGGTGCTGCGATTCGCTTGACCTTGAGCAAAAGGCGAAAACCTTTGCGCTTGATTCGTTGAAGGCCATAATATCTGCCGAAGCTGAAATTCATGGCGAAGACTTTGAACACGTCCACCTGCACGAAGCGTCCAGCATAGATACGCTGGCTGATTTGGTAGGGTGCGCAACAGGCCTGCAGGAGCTTGGACTGTTTGACGCCAGGGTGCTTTCCACTTCCATAGCCGTGGGAGGGGGAGTAACAACCTTTTCACACGGAACGGTCCCCAATCCTGCAGACGCCGTCCTCCACATTTTAAAAGGCAAGAAGTTCATACTGGCCGGCGGACAGGCCAAAGACGAGCTTACCACTCCGACAGGCGCGGCAATGCTTGCCAACCTTGCTGCCGGTAGCGTCAACTACTACCCTGCAATAATGCCAGAGAAAATCGGCTACGGAGCGGGGCAGAAGGAATTCAAAAACTTTGCCAACGTCACGCGCCTGTTGATAGGGGATTCTCCTACTGAAGCAGAAAAGGACACGGTCTGCCTTGTTGAAACAAACGTAGACGACGTATCAGGGGAGGTCATTGGCAGCCTGATCGAAAGGCTTGCAGACGCTGGAACAAAGGACGTGACCGTGATTCCGGGAATCACCAAAAAGAACCGCCCCACTTATCTGGTCAGAGTCGTGTCTGACAACGCCCTGCTCAACAACACGCTTGAGATCCTGTTTGCCGAGTCTGGCACCCTTGGAGTCCGGGTGCAAAGCGTAGAGCGGTTTGTGCTTCCGCGGACCGTATTGACGGTGCCAATCAGCATCAACGGCAACAATTTCAACGTGCACGTCAAGGTGGTTAGAAACTCGCAGGACCAAGTGGTCAGCTTCAAGCCCGAGTTTGAGGATATCAAAATAATAGCGGCGAGGATCCAAATACCTGTTAGGCGTGTCATGGAAGCAGTCTCTGTGCAGGTTGCCCAAAAGATGGGAGCGATGCAGCCATGAATAACTATGAAAGGCTCGTTGAATGGTTCAGGACAAACGGAGACAGGGCAATAGTTGCGCTTTCAGGTGGGGTGGACAGCGCGGTTGTGGCCCTGGCGGCAAAGGCTGCCCTTGGAAGCGGAGCCATGGCAGTTACCGCGGACTACAAGACTCTTGCCCAAGAAGAGCTTGCCACGGCCAGGCAGGTCGCCATGGAGATCGGCATACAGCACATCGTCATTGAATACGACGAGCTAAAGAATTCTGATTTTGTCAGAAACGACGATCTGCGTTGCTACCACTGCCGGACAGAGCTGGGTCAGCACCTGGCAGAGCAGGCCAGCAAACACGGCATCAAGTTGATTGTGGATGGAACCAACGCAGACGATCTTTCAGACTACAGGCCAGGAATAAGGGCGCTCCGGGAAAACGGTGTCAAAAGCCCGTTGGTGGAACTGGGCATGGGCAAAGCAGAGATACGCGACATTGCCAAAAGGTTCGGCCTTTCTATATACGACAGGCCATCCAACGCGTGCCTTGCTTCAAGAATACCGCGGGGAGATGAAGTTACGTATGAAAAGCTGCGCAGGATAGAAAGCTCAGAGATAGCAGTCAAGTCGGTCTTTGGCGTCCGCCAGGTCCGAGTCAGGGACCATGGCGACATAGCCAGAGTCGAGGTTGGAAGAGACGAGCTGTCCAAGATGTTTGACGTCGAAAAACTGGCATTGCTTAACTCCAAGCTCAAAGAACTGGGCTTCAAGTTCGTGGCCATTGATGCAGCCGGTTACAGGACGGGAAGCCTTGTGATGGTGGATGACAGGCATGCCGGCTGAGCGGATATACCTTGACAACGCCGCCTCTACGCCGGTGGCCGATGAAGTCATACAGGAAATGCTGCCCTTCCTAAAGCAGCAGTACGGAAATCCGTCTTCCATACACTACTACGGCCGGGAAACTACGCGTGCCCTGCAGTCGGCACGGAAGCAGGTTGCAAGCCTGATAAATGCCAAGCCAAACGAGATAATCTTTACATCCGGCGGGACGGAAGCAGACAATTTTGCTATCAAGGGTATCATGCAGTACAAACCGTCGGCACGCATGCACGTGGTTACCAGCAGCATTGAGCATGATGCGGTGCTGGAACCCTGCAAAAGCCTTGAGGAGACCGGCTACAAGGTGACTTACCTTCCCGTCACCAGTGATGCGATGATCCGGCCTTCAGATCTGAAAGACGCGGTAACGGCCGACACCAAACTTGTAAGCATCATGTATGCAAACAACGAAGTTGGCACCATCCAGCCTATAAAGGAGCTTGCGGCAATAGCCCATGAGCATGGAGCCGTATTCCATACCGACGCGGTACAGGCCGTCGGCAAGGTGCCCATAGACGTCAAGGATCTGGGCGTTGACCTGCTGTCAATTTCATCGCACAAGATCAACGGCCCCAAGGGGGTTGGAGCCCTGTACATCCGGCAGGGTCTCAAGGTTGACCCGATAATCCACGGCGGCGGCCAGGAGTCGCTGCTTCGGTCGGGAACGGAAAACGTGCACAGCATAGTTGGGTTTGGCAAGGCCTGCGAGATTGCCGGCAAGAGGCTGCCAGTGTACCAGCAGCAGGTTTCAAAGCTTCGTGACTACCTGATAAAGCGCGTCCAGGAAAAGATCCCGCACTGCCGGCTCAACGGCTCTGCTACAGAAAGAATCCCGAACAATGCTCATTTCACCTTCTTTGGTGTAAACGGCGAGGACCTGATAATCAAGCTGGATGAAAACGGCATTGCGGCCTCAACAGGCTCGGCATGCTCTGTCAAGAAGCAAAAGCCGTCCCACGTGCTCAAGGCCATGGGCTTTTCATACGAGGAGATAACCGGATCGCTCCGGCTCAGCCTTGGCATGCAGAACACAGCAGAAGAGGTGGACCGTGCAGTGGAGATACTGGCGCAGGTGGTGCAGGAGCTCCGCTCGCTGTCCCCATTCAAATCCAAATACTCATAGTCGAAAATCTTTTTTATGACAACCCTGATGGTCTTGTAGGTATGGCTAAATCTACAAGTTCAGTTCCAAGAATAGGTCAGAAGGCTCCTGATTTTGAACTGCCGGATCCTGACATGAAGATGCACAAGCTAAGCGACTATCGTGGCAAAAAGACGATCCTTGCTTTCTTTCCTGCTGCAGAATCTCCAGTCTGCACGGCCGAAATGTGCGCCCTGCGTGACTCGATAGACGAGCTCAAGGACTACGGCGCAAACGTCATAGGAATATCGGTGGACGGGCCGTATGCCAACAAGTTCTTCACGCAGAACCGTCACCTCAACTTCCCGGTTTTAAGCGATTACAACCGAAAGGTGATCAAAAAGTACGGCATAGTCATGAAAAACCTGGGCTCGCTGAAAGGCTACGACGCTGCCAAACGGTCAGTCTTTATCCTGGACGAAAACGGTAAAGTGCGCTACCGCTGGGTTTCTGACAATCCCGCGGTGGAGCCAAACTACGGCGAGATTAAGGACTTTTTGAAGAAGAACTAAAAAAGGGATTGGCGAAATGCCAGTCCTTTCTGAATTTATTCGATGACTGCCAGCAAGTCGTTTCTTGCAACGCTGGCGCCCTGCTTTACCTTTATGTCCTTGATGTTTCCATCCTTGTGGGCCTTGACGGCTACCTGCATCTTCATGGATTCGAGCACCATTACGACATCGCCCTTCTTGACGGCAGTGCCCGGCTGTGCCGTGATGTTTACCACCCTGCCGGGTATCTGGCTTGTAAGGTTCCGATCACCGCCGCCGGTGCCTCCCAGCGCCGAGGCCTTTTCCAACACCTCTGTCAACTTGGAGTGCTTTTTGACCGTCAGCGGCTGGCCGTCGATCATCAGCTTTACTTCTGCGCTGCCTGTCTGCATCACCTTTGCATGGTGAAATGAATTGTCCAGTATGAACTCAAACTCGTTGGTGCCAGTCTTGAGCAGCCTTACATTGTGCATCTTGTCTCCTATCTTGACTAGGATGGAATTGTTCTCCGTTGTGCGAAGCACTTCGCCATCCAGCATCTGTGCAAGATCGCCGACTTTGAATTCCATTTACATGCTCACCCTGCTCTTCCACCTTGATTTCTGGCCCGCACTCTGCGGAGCGGCTCCCTTCCTGACCAGCTCTGACTGGAGAAGCACCGCAGCAACTGCGGCCTTGGCCTTGCTGTTGGCCTGGTTCTTGACATCTTCGTTCATCTTGTCAAACACCTTGAAGCGTTCCAGGTAGTCGGTCGAGAGCTCGCCCTTGATAAAGTTGGGCTCATCCATAATCGTCTTGTACAGCGGTATTGTGGTGTTGATGCCTTCAATAGTAAATTCATCCAGTGCATTGCGCATCCTGACCCTGGCCTCCTCAAAGTTCCTTCCCCATGCCAAAAGTTTGGCCGTCAGCGAGTCATAGTAGCCAGAGACCGTGCATCCTGGGTAGAGGTACGTCTCGACCCTTATTCCCGGGCCGTATGGAAGGTTGCAGTCGGGGACCGGGCCAACTGAAGGTGCAAAGTCGTAGAACGGGTCTTCTGCGTTGATTCTGCACTCGATGGCGCAGCCGTTCATCTTCAGGTCTTCCTGCTTGAACGGGATCTCTTCACCCTGAGAGACTGCAATTTGAAGCTTGACTAGGTCCTGCCCCGTAACAAGCTCCGTGACCGGATGCTCCACCTGCAGCCTTGAGTTGATCTCGATAAAGTAAAAGTTGCCCTCCGGGTCTCGCAGGAATTCGGCGGTGCCCGCATTGTGGTAGTCGACTGCAGCCGCGGCCCTGACAGCAATCTCTCCTATCCTATCCCTGGTCTTTTGATCGACCACCGGAGACGGCGACATTTCGATAAGCTTCTGGTGACGCCTCTGGATGGAGCATTCTCTTTCAAACAGATGCCTTCCGTTGCCATGGGTGTCTCTGAGCAGCTGGAACTCGATGTGCCTGATCCTCTGCAGGTATTTCTCGACAAACAATGCTGCCTTGCCAAAAGCTGCCCTTGACTCGGCAGAGGCCATCTCAAATTCCTGGCGCAGCTGCTTTTCGTCCTTGCAGAGCCTGATACCGCGTCCTCCGCCGCCAAATGCGGACTTGAGCATGACTGGATATCCCGCCTCGTGGGCAATGTTTGCGGCCTTTTCCACGTCGTCGATGACGCTATCGCTGCCGGGAACGGTGGGAACCTTGGCCTTCTTCATGACTGCCTTGCACTTCATCTTGTCCCCTGTCATCTCCATGGTCCTGGCAGTCGGGCCGATGAATATGATGCCGTTCTTCTCGCATATCTCTGAAAAGTTCTCGTTCTCAGACAGGAAGCCGTAACCCGGATGGATGGCGTCTGCTCCTGCTGCCTTGGCCGTTTCAATTATCTTGGTCATGTTGAGGTAGCTTTGGGATGGCGCCGCAGCACCGATATGGTAGGCCTCGTCTGCGCGCTTGACATGAATGGCCCTGACGTCTTCGTCAGAATACACTGCAATTGACCTGATGCCTATCTCTCTGCAGGCACGTATCACTCTGAGGGCAATCTCGCCCCTGTTTGCAATCAGGATGCTAGAGATTTTTTTCGCCATTTTTCCCACTCCCTAAAGGTTGATGTTGCCGTGCTTTTTCCACGGCCTCGCTTCCTTTTTGTTGGCCAGCGTTTCCAGAGCGCGGATTATCATGGGTCTTGTCTCCATAGGATCGATTACCAAGTCAATGATGCCCTTTTCTGCTGCAAGGTAGGGGTTGGCAAACTTGTCGCGGTATTCCTTTGCCAGCTTTTTCTTTGTGGCCGCAGCATCGGGGGCATTCTTCAGGTCCTTTCTGTGGATGATTGTGACAGCAGCTTCCGGCCCCAGCACGGCTATTTCCGCGCTTGGCCATGCAAGGTTGACATCTGCACGCAGGTTCTTGCTTCCCATGGCGATGTACGCGCCGCCGTATGCCTTGCCTATGATGCAGGTTATCTTTGGAACCGTGGCTTCGCAGTATGAAAACAGCAGCTTGCTTCCGTGCCTGATGATGCCGTTATGCTCCTGGTCGGTTCCAGGCAGGTAGCCCGGCGTATCGACCAGAGTCACGATGGGGATGTTGAAGGCGTCGCAGAACCTGATGAACCTTGCAGCCTTGTTGGACGAGTTGATGTCCAGCGCGCCGGCCAGGTACATGGGCTGGTTTGCCACTATTCCCACGGTCCTGCCGCCCATCCTTGCGAAACCCACCATGACGTTTTCAGCGTACAGCTCGTGCACTTCAAAGAATTCGCCGTTGTCGACGACGGACCTGATGATCTCCTTCATGTCATACTGCTGGTACGGGTTTTCAGGCAGTATGTTTATCAGGTTGGCATCCACCCTGTTGGAGTCGTCGCTTGTCTCCACCACGGGCGGGTCCTCGGCATTGTTCTGCGGAAGGAACGAGAGGAGTTTCTTTATCTTGTCAAAGCAATCATACTCATTTTTGGCGACAAAGTGCGCCACACCCGACTTGGTTCCATGCGCTCTGGCGCCGCCAAGCTCGTCAAAGGAGACTTCCTGGCTCAGCACCTCTTTTACTACCTCCGGGCCGGTTACGAACATCTGGCCAATGTTCTCGACCATTATTGTAAAGTCCGTCATGGCCGGCGAGTACACGGCGCCTCCGGCGCAGGGGCCTATGCCGGCCGTTATCTGCGGTATGACGCCGGATGCCATGGTGTTGCGGAAGAAAATGTCGCCGTATCCGTCAAGGCTGCTGACGCCTTCCTGAATTCTGGCGCCACCGGAGTCGATTATGCCAACGATAGGGCAGCCTACCTTCATGGCCTGATCCATGACCTTGACTATCTTTTTGCCGGTCATCTCGCCCAGCGAGCCGCCAAGCACGGTAAAATCATAAGAGAAGACAAAGACCTGTCGCCCACTTACGGTGCCAAAGCCCGTCACGACGCCGTCGCCGTAAAACTTTGGCAGAGACGGGTCATCACTTCTATGGGTTACGTATTTGTCGATCTCTACAAAACTTCCTTCATCAAGCAAAAGGGCAATCCTTTCCCGTGCAGTAAGCTTGCCTTTACTATGTTGAGCCTCGATCCTTTCTTGACCGCCACCGCTCTCGGCGGACTTTTTCATAGAAGCCAGACGCTTTACTTTTTCTTCATGCATGGAAATACGATCAATTTATGCCAGCATGTAGATATATAAATTCATTACATGCTTGTGCTGATAATTTTTGTTTGATGATTATTCCCTGAGGCCGTGCCTTCCGCCCTGAGCACGACGAAAGACGTTCATGCCCAAGTTGTAGTTCTCAAACATGTTTTCAAGGGCCTCGATCTCCAAGGAAAGCTGGGCAATCCTGCCTTTGTTTTCATCCGGCTTCTGCTTCAGTTCTTCAAGCTTGGCCCTCTTTTCAGACAAAAGCTGGCCAACATTATGCTCGTATTCGCTGGACATGTAACCAGTAACGGTCAGGCTGATTCAAATTTTAAGTTTTGCTATCTTGCTCAGAAATGCGGCCTGGTAGTTCTCATAAGCTTTCTTGTCTGACAGACAGCCTTCGCATATACAGGCCTGCGAGACCAGTTCCCTGTTGCAGTCCTGCTCATAACTGCACTGCGCGCAGCCAGCAGTCCTGCCGCATATAAAACACTTGAGCTCCAACACAGCTGTCTCTTTCTGCTGTTCTGCCTGACAGCTGACATGCTTTATGGCTTTTGAGGCTCTGGACCAAAGCGCATACTCGCCGGACTGGATATCCTTGCCGCACGTCACGCATTTGCCCCTGTACTTTACTAAAAGCCTGATCCAGTGGTCTTCGCTCATTTCTTACCACCCTTGGCTCTGTCTATCTCCTTGGTCAGGGATTCGGCCATAGACTCTTCAAAATCAGCTGCAAACTCGGCAGGGTCCGTTCCGCTGGTTATCATGGCCTGGACAAGGTAGGGCAGGAAGAACGCCCCGCAGGTCCTCCTTGATACGTGGACTGCCGGAGCGATCAAAGACGCAAGTTTTCTTGTGGTCTGCGAACGCGCGAATACCGGGCCCATCACCGGCCAGGGCATGGAGTACTGGCTGTACCTTATGTCCTTGCCCCTGGACGGATCGTACAGTCCATAAGCCAGCATGCTACCGACATACCGAAGTAAACTCCATCGCCGCTGACGGCTGGCCCTGCCCACGACGGCATCCACCTTTGACAGCACGTCCAGCATATCGGCCATGCTATTGTGGTCTATGCGGGACGAAACTATGGTGGAGAACATGGCGGCCATCATGTCCTTCCTTCTTTCTTCAGGCGAGACCATGCCAAATCTCGGGTCCGGGTAAGACGCATCTGCCTTTGAGAGGGCGGCCACCGCGTCCGCCTTGCTTTTTGCGGCAAAATACCCGTTTATGGCGTCTGCGATGTCTATCTCTGCGGCATCCTTGCCAATAGCGGCATAGCCGGCTGCGGCAGACTGCGCGCTGTTAAGCAGGGTCCTGATATCTCCCCTGCTGTTAATTATCAGGGCTATCTTGTCTCCGGGGCCAATGCTCTTGCCCTCGACACCTAAGACGTGGTCAAGAAACATCAAAAGCAGCCTTGGAGGAACCGGGCTGAACTCGATGGTTTTGCAGACTTTGGCAAGCTCCTTTATCTTGACGGATTTTGAATTGGCCGCCATTATCACCGGCACCGTGGGCTCCTTCATCAGATCGACAAGGGTGTCAAGACCGCCGGTATCCTCCCTGCCGGATATGCCGTCGACTTCGTCCAAAAAAAGCATCATCTTTCTGCCAAAGATGCTCCTGTTGTTCAGGACGGGGATTATCCTTGTCTCAAGACTATCGCGGTTTCTGGTGTCGCTGGCGTTTGTCTCCACCAGATCATAGTCAAACTGCCCGGCCAGGGCATGGACCAAGGTGGTCTTGCCGGTGCCCGGCGGACCGATGAGCAGCAGGGGCTTGGTCCCGCTGACCCACCCCGATAGCCATTTTACAACTGCCAGCCGGGCTTCTTCGTTTCCGACCATCTGCTCTATCTTTTTTGGCCTGTATTGTTCAGACCACATCAGAGCAGACGACATTTACCTCACCGTTGCTTCCATCTTTTTCTGGAAATCGGCAAACGGCGCGCGCCTTACCAGCTCGTTGTACCAATACTGGTTGTAATGCCTCACAGTCAAAAACAGGAACTCTAGAAACGGCTTTAGCTTGAATTCTTCAGGCAGCATGTCCAAGGCGATCTTGGCCTCTTCCAGGTACAGCTCGCTTTTTGCCATGGTCAGGTCAAAGCCGCGTCTAACGTCGCCGGTATTCAGGGTAAAGTACAGCGGCCATGAAGGGATCTTGATCGAACCGTTCTTTATGGCGTCCTCTATCTCGTTGCCGCAGCCCACGCACTCGCCGGCCTTGGCCATACCAAGGTGGAATATGTCAGAAAGCGGCCTCCGGTTGAGGGCCATGTTCCTCCCGGCAGTGCCCATCACCGCGCGGTATTTCTTGTAGCATTCATTCATGTTCTCGTCGTTTATTGACGCTGGCCGCATCTTTAGTTTGACATCGATGTACTGGCCGATTCTGGCGTCCTTAAAGCCGTCCTCAAACGCCTTTAGCACGGCATCTCCTCCCTGCGAGATCTTTTGCCTCGCTATGGCAAGGATGTACGGGTTCATGAACTTGTAGTCCTCAAGGTAATCCAGATCTTCGTCCTTGTCCACTATCCTGTCCATGGGCTCGCTGAGGTCAATGGCGATAATGTGGCCATCTATGACTGCTTCCCTTTTTTCCTTGGATGCACCATCCCCAAAGTATTCCGCGGCACCGTCGTAAAGCGCATCGAAAACCGGAAAGGTCATCTTGACAAAGTTGGAATTCAGTATGCTTCTTACCCTCTGCCGCAGCGTTTCAGCATCCGACAGCCGTGTCCTGATGTCTTGCAGGCTTGCGCTGTCTGGCACAAGCTCGGCAGAACCGACCTCCTCGGCAAACCTGTTCATGGTGCTGGCCGGACTGGCGTCAGAATCCATGGCACTGCGGAGCGACATGACGAATCTTTCCTCAAACGACTGGAACTCGGACTCTGCCCTTTCCTTGTACTGGTTAAACTGCTTGAAGCCCTTGCCACGAAGCAGCGCCTGCTTCATGATCTCCTTTCCAGCCTGGGTGCTCATCATGGCTTCCTTTGAGAAAATTGACTCGTCCTTGCTGCTCATTCTGCATAGATCCTCTGCTTTTGTTATATAACTATTCAGACGGACTTGAATTCGGCCTTGGGGTTCTGTATTATCGCAAGTATGTGCTCGCGGATGTCTTTCTGCTCCATTACGCCCCGGTAGGCAACAGTCATTATGGAGCTGTTGTTCCGGACGCCGCGCATCTTCATGCATAGGTGCTCGCCTTCCGCAAGAACCAGGGCGCCCTTGACGCCCATCCTCATAAGCTCGTCAGCTATCTGCTTGGTCAGCCGCTCCTGTATCTGCAGCCTGCGGGAGTGTTTCTCCACCAGCCTGACAAGTTTTGAAACGCCGAACACCTTTCCGGCAGGTATGTATGCCACGTGGATCTTGCCGTAGAACGGAAGCATGTGATGCTCACACATGCTGTAGAACTGGATGTCCCTTGCCATTATCAAGTCGGCGTCCTCGCTGAACGTCACGTCCAGCTCTGCATCCATCCTGTATCCGGCAAAGATCTCCTCGTACATGTCTGCCATCCTGGTCGGCGTGCCGATGAGCCCCTCCCTGTCGGGGTTCTCGCCAAGTTCTATGAGCAGCTGTCTTATCAGCTTGGCCACTTTTTTCTTATTCATGGTCTTTTCCTTGTTCTGCATGTTGCTATGCTATCTGGCTCCTATGAATTTGTGAAGCTGCGGCACTATTCTTACATGTTCATATGAAGGATATACAGCATCGTAAAAGGCAAAAAGCCTGTCCAATACTGGCTCATCGGTATCATAGCTGGGCTGTATTATAAATCCTGCTATATCTACCGGGTTTGCGACTGCAAATATTCTGGATACCAGATCCCTGAATTCCTGCAAGTCCGACGAGCGGGTCACCACCACCTTGATGTACGGTTTTTTGCCGCCTTGAACTGCCATCTTCAGGCATTCAAGCTCGCTTTTCAGCAGTGCCGGGTAGCTCTTCTTGTCGACGACGTTTGAATCGCGCAGTTTGAACTCTATTTTGCAGATGTCGATGAACGGCAAAACCTTGGAAAAACGCAAAGAGTCGTGGCATGCTGACTCGAGGTACGTCCGAAGGCCCTTCTCCCTGACGAACTTGGCCAGCTCGATGACGGCTTCATGCTGCACCAGAGGCTCGCCGCCTGTGAAATTTACCTTGTACGTGTTTGGCTGCAGTTCACTGGAAATCAACGCCTTGACCTCGTCGATGGAATAATCCGTGCCGCTGTCCATGGGAATGGCATACGTGGTGTCGCACCAGCGGCACTTTAGGGGGCAGCCTGCCAGCCTCACAAACATGGTCTTGGTGCCAAAGAGTATCCCCTCGCCCTCGATGCTTGTAAAGATCTCGTTTAGCCTGACCCTGCCGGCAGCTGTCTGCTGCCTTGATTCATGCCGCATACCGCGTTTTGTCATCTATTTTTGCTAAAGTAAATGCCAGTTTCCTATTTATACACGATTCGCATCGGCCGCAATGAAGGTACTTTCCTCCCACCTTGACACCGTTGGAATAGCAGCTCCACGTCGAGAATATTCTGTCTTTTAGAATGTCATGGCCCAGCTTTAGCAGGCTTGATTTGTCCAGCCCGTCTACAGCCGGCGACAGGATCTTGATCTCCTGCCTGTTACCAGCGGCCACACTGTCATAGTCGGCCAGGTTCAACGCTTCATTCATGGACCGCAGGAATTCAGGCCTGCAGTCCGCATAGTGCAGGACATCGCCTGTATGCGCACCGTACGCGACCACCCTTGCGTTGATGCTCATGGCCCAGGCGCTGGCTATGGTGATAAATATTGCATTGCGGATTGGAACCACCAGGTTCTGGGCAAAGCCGGCAGACAGCGACTGGCTCCTGTCCGTCAGTGCATTGCTCTTCCCGTACAGGGATTTCATAAAACCAATGTCAACAATTTTGTGGTCCTTTGCCTTCAGTACTTTGGCAAAGTGCCTGGCCGCGCTTATCTCACGTTTGGCGCGCTGGCCGTAAGCAAAAGTGATCATGTAAATATCGTGATCCCTTGCCAGGCATGCGGCATAGCAGACAGAATCAAGACCGCCGCTTACAATACACACCGCGCTTTGCCGGCTTGACACAGCGCGGAATTGAATTTACGGACTATTATTGGTAGCTATCTCGCATACTTGTCGATGATGCCGCTGTGCTGCGGATACTGTCTGATCAGATCTGCGCGCCTTCCAAACTCAAAATCCCGAAAGTCAAAGCCGGGAGAGACCGTGCAGCCGACAAGGGAAAACGAGTCTGGATCGCTTACGGAAGCGGCAAACCAGCAATGCGCCTTTACGATCATTTGCAGAGCCTCGCCCCTGTCTGGATTGTCTCCCAGCTTGTTTTCATGCAGCCTGCCGGCGTCATCAATAACGTACAGAATGAGGGGGGATCCTGCGTAAAAATGCCAGATCTCATCGGATTTTATCCTGTGAAATGCTGAAAACTGCTGGCCGTCAAGGAGGTAGTAGATGGCGGTACTGGCACTGCGCTGACCGTCGTAGCCCGGCAGATTCAGTTCCGTGTCTGACCTGTATGTTTCTTTAAAGTAGCCTCCCTCAGGATGTTTTTCAAGTCCCAGCCTGTCTATCCAGAATCTTGCGTCCAAGTCACTGACCCTTGCCAGCCGTGCTTGAAAAATATTAATGCGGGGAAGGCAGTTCAAGCCATCGTAGCATGATCATCGGTCTTATCGGGAAGGCCAACGTTGGCAAATCCACCTTCTTTAACGCCGCGACAGAGCTGGCAGTCCCTTCAGCCAATTACCCGTTTACCACCATAGAGGCCAACGTCGGCGTTTCCTATGCCCGGACCCGATGCCCGTGCCGGGAGTTTGGCGTGCAATGCAACCCCATCCATTCAATGTGCATCGACGGAAACCGGTTTGCTCCAGTCAAACTGATTGATGTTGCAGGGCTTGTCCCCGGCGCCCATGCCGGCAAGGGGCTTGGAAACAAGTTTCTGGACGACGCAAGGCAGGCCGACGCGCTGATTCATGTGGTGGATGCATCCGGATCCACCGACAGCAACGGAAAGCCCGTTCCGCCGAGCACCGGCGACCCGATGTTTGACATCAAATTCGTCGAGGAAGAATTCGACCT
The DNA here is from genome assembly GCA_037441265.1 of Nitrososphaera sp. Classification (GTDB taxonomy): domain Archaea; phylum Thermoproteota; class Nitrososphaeria; order Nitrososphaerales; family Nitrososphaeraceae; genus Nitrososphaera. Next base: position 14,063 of record JBBISN010000005.1, read on the forward strand.
CTGGCTTGCCAGCATAATAGGCAGAGACTGGGGCAAGACTTCAAGGGAGGCTGAAAGCCAGGGCCAAAAGATAGAACAGATGCTGGCAAAACGCCTGTCCGGCCTTGCCATACGGGAACACCAGATCGCCTTGGCGCTGCATGCATCAGGACTTGCAATGAAAAAACCGGTCCTCTGGAACGAGCAGGACATACTGCATTTCTGCCAGATTCTCAGATCAAAATCAAAGCCCTTTGTCATCGCTGCCAACAAGGCCGACCTGCCAGAAGCCGAGGCCAACATCGAGAAAATGAAAAAGGCCGGCCTGACCGTCATCCC
>JBBISN010000005.1:14480-17298 GCA_037441265.1 Nitrososphaera sp.
CAGAAGCCGAGGCCAACATCGAGAAAATGAAAAAGGCCGGCCTGACCGTCATCCCGTGCGCGTCCGAGGCTGAGGCCATGCTGAAAAAGGCTTCAAGAAAGGGGGTCATCCACTACCTTCCCGGCGACAATTCCTTTGATGTAAAGGCCGGGATCGCGCTGAACCCGCAGCAGCAGAAGGCCATCGACATTGTCCGGTCGCTCATGGAAAAGTACGGCTCAACGGGAGTCCAGGAGGCCATCAACATCACATGCTTCAAGCTTTTACACATGATAGCAGTCTATCCCGTGGAAGACGAATTCAAGCTTATGGACAAGAAGGGAAATGTCCTGCCTGACGTCCGGCTTTTGCCTGAAGGCTCGACTGCCAAGGATCTTGCAGAGACCATCCATGCGGACCTTGCCAAGGGATTCCTGTACGCCGTGGATGCCCGGACAAAACAGAGGATCGGCGCAGACCACAAACTAAATCATGGCGATGTCATCAAGATAGTCTCTGCCATGAGCAGGGGATAGCGATGATCTGCCTTGGCATAGAAAGCACTGCTCACACCTTTGGATGCTCTGTGGTTGATTCTGCAGGGAAAATCCTGTCAGACGCCCGTGACGCTTACCGGGCGCCGGAAGGAAAGGGCATCCATCCCAGGGAGGCTTCAAGACATCACATAGATGTCTCTTCTGAAATGCTAAAACAATCACTGGATCTGGCTGGCGTCTCGATGAAGGACATTGACATCATCGGGTACTCTGCTGGACCGGGCCTCGGTCCATGCCTCCGAGTCGGCGCGGTGGTTGCAAGAACCCTGTCTGGCTTTTACAGAAAGCCGCTGGTGCCGGTGAACCATGCCCTTGGCCACATCGAGATAGGCGCCATGCTTACTGGCGCGACCGATCCGCTGGTGCTGCTGGTATCCGGCGGCCATACCATGATGCTTGTATTTTCACAGCAGCGCTGGCGGGTTTTCGGCGAAACTCTGGATATCACCATCGGCCAGCTTTTGGACCAGTTTGGCCGCGCGGTGGGGTTTGCATCGCCGTGCGGAGGAAGAATAGAGCAACTTGCCGGTCAATCTTCCGGTAACTATGTACAGCTGCCGTACATCGTGAAAGGAAACGACGTGTCATTTTCCGGTCTTTTGACGGCTGCCAAGCGTTTGGCAGAAAACAACAAGCTAGAAGACGTCTGTTATTCTTTGCAGGAAACTTCCTTTGCCATGCTGGCTGAGGTCGTCGAGCGTGCCCTATCGTTTACCAGCAGAAAGGAGACCATGATAGTGGGCGGTGTTTCTGCCAACCGCCGGCTCTCCCAGATGCTGGAGGCTGCCTGTGAACGGCAGGGCAGCAGGTTTTACACATGCCCGATAAAATACGCCGGCGACAACGGCGCACAGATAGCCTGGACTGCGATTCTGGACTACCAGGCAACCGGCAAGAACGTTCAGGTCAAGGATGCGCACGTACAGCAGTCCTGGCGGCTTGACACTGTAGACATTGGCTGGCGAAGCTAGGGGCCAGCAGAACCAATAGCTTCTTTCAAATGCTTCTGCCACTGGCCGCCGCTGAAAACTCCAAACTTGTAGGTCTGGTTGTTGGCCGAGATGACAAATTTCTTGACCAGAAAACCTTCTGTCTTGAATGATGATATCTTGTCCAGCGGGATGTCCAGAAGAATCTCCTCTTCCTTTTTGGAAAGGGTTGCCATCCTGCCCTTGGTCTTCTGAAAGACGATCCTCTTGTTGGTCAGGATCAGGACTCCTGTCTTCAGATTGTCCTCAGAACAATCCTCACCGAGGATCACCCTTTCGCCAGGCCCGGGCTCAAAACTCACGTTTTTATCTCGATTTAGCAGGCTATATTACTATTGCAGCGGTCGCTTATCAAAAGGGGTGCCGAAGCCGACATCTACATGGTCGAGTGGTACAGCAGGAGGGCTATCTCAAAGATAAGGACGCCAAAGCAGTACCGCCATGCAGAGCTGGATCTGGCGGTGCGCAAGCAAAGGACCGTCCGCGAAGCCAGCCTGATGTCCGCGGCCAAGCTGGCCGGAGTTGCAACGCCGTTCATGTATTTTGTAGATCCGGCCCGTGCAGAGATAGTGATGGAATTTGTAGGCGGCCCAAGCGCCAGGGATGCGCTGACGACGAGCCTCTGCAGCGAGATGGGGCGCTACTGCGCGATACTGCATGCAAACAGCATAATCCACGGCGATCCCACAACCTCGAATTTCATCCTCTCAGAAAAGGGGCTGGTCTTGCTGGATTTCGGGCTGGCATACCATTCGGAAAGGGCAGAAGACATGGCAGTCGACATCCGGCTGATAAAGGAGGTGTTCACCAGTGCCCACATTGCCCTGAAGGGAGCCTTTGAAAGCTTTGCAGACGGCTACGCATCGGTTGCCGGTGAAAAAAGGACTGCCAAACTGCTGGAAAATGTACGCGAAATTGAGCAGCGTGGCAGATACGCCAGAGTAGTCTGATAATTTTTATCTGTCCTGTAAAAAAGAAAGCATGCCTTGCGGTCGGTGGCTTTTGCCAGCACAAACCAGAACAAGTTTCGAGAAGTCCAGTCAATACTTTCTTTGCATGGAATCGAGGCAGTATTTGCAAGGATGGAACCGCTAGAGATCCAGTCTGACTCGCTGGAAGCCGTGGCAAAGGAGAAGGTGAAAAGCGCGTTTGAAAAAGCGCACATGCCCGTAATAGTGGAAGACGACGGCCTGTTTATCAAAAGCCTTAACGGATTTCCCGGACCATACTCTTCGTACGTTTTCAAGACGCTGGGCAATGCCGGAATAATGAAACTGCTTGACGGTCTGCCAG
>JBBISN010000005.1:17398-52510 GCA_037441265.1 Nitrososphaera sp.
GTTTTCAAGACGCTGGGCAATGCCGGAATAATGAAACTGCTTGACGGTCTGCCAGACAGATCGGCTGCATTTACCTCGATGATCGCCTACCATGATGGCAAGGATGTGATGGTGTTTGAAGGCACGGTGGAAGGCCTGATATCCGACAGGATCGCCGAGGGCGGCTGGGGCTTTGATCCAATATTCATACCGGCCGGAACGGGCCTGCCTTTCTCCCTGCTGCCTAACAAGAACGATTACTCGCACCGGAGGAAGGCTCTGGAAAAGTTTGCCACCTGGTTTCTGGGCTTTATTCAAAATAAGACCTGATCCAGCGGTCGACATACCGGTTCTGGTTCTGCAGCACCACTATTCTAGAGATCTCGCTTTCATCCATGGTGCTAAAGGCCGGCATCTTGCCGGCAAGTTTGCTTGCAAAATCACGAACCTCGTGCATCTCCAGCATGTCGCTCTTTTCAAGCCGCTGGGTGGACATTCCAACATGCATGTACGACTTGAGCTCGATAAAATGCGGGTTTCCCTGCGCCATCAGGCCGGCAAATTCATCGACAAAAGCATCGCCATCGTTGTGGCCCCTTATGATGGTCATGCGCAATACCGTTCTGGTGTCTATTGTGGCCAGCAAATGCAGACTGTCAAGCCACCTCTCCCAAGAGTCTTTGTGACGCGGCCGGTTTATCTGAAGAAACATCTTTTTGTTGGACGCATTGGTGGACAGGTAGATCTGGGTGGGAAGGGCATCCTCGCTTACAAGCCTCCTGAGCATGTCTGGCTCCTGGCCGTTGGTTACCAGAAATATCGACTTGGTGGCCTTTAACGACTTGAGATATTTTATCAGCTGCGGAAGCTTGGGGTACATCGTAGGCTCGCCGGAAAGCGAAATCGCGTAATGAGCCGGCAGAAGCGACTCGTCCAGCCTAGTCTTGTCGTTTTTCTGGTTGCCGTAATAGCCCATTATCAGCTTTTTACGTTCTTCAAGCAGGTTGTGGACTATGGCGTCCGGCTCGTCCACAAGCTCTGGCGGCATCTGCAAGGTGTCGTAAAATTCGGCTGGCCGCCAGCAGTAGATGCACCTGTTCTCGCAGTTCATCGCCGCGGGGGTCATCTCCATGCATCTGTGGGTGGAGATACCGTAAAACTTGTGCTTGTAGCAGCTGCCTTCGTTTGCAAACGACTTTTTGGTCCAGTGGCATAGCTCGACTGCAGAATGGTTGTATATGCCGTACTTTGCCTTCTGCAGCCTGGATTTCAGCTGCGGGGTTATCTGTATCAGGCTCTCAGAGGTCTGGTGTGAAAAGTATTCGTCGGCGCAGCTCATCTTTTGGACAAAAAGGGGGCCCAAGCTGATTTAAGTCTTGCATAAGGCACAATAGCTGGTTGCTGAGTGGCAGAATCATGGGATCCGTTAACACTGAACAGATAATGAAGATGGGTTTGGAGATATCCGGATGGAACAAAATGCCTGCCGACAGCGCAGTTCATGTACGCGGCAAGAACATAAGTAAAGTCCTCATGGCCATAGACGTCGGCGTTGCAGAGCTGATGCTGGCAAAAAGCCTTGGATGCGATGCGGTGGTAGCGCATCACCCCATAGGCGTGGCCTCTGTCAATTTTTACAGGGTTTTTGACCGGCATGTCACGTATATGGTTGAGCACGGCGTTCCAAGAAAAATTGCCCAGGATGCAGTCGGCAAACTGAAGGAAAGGGTTGAAACAAGAACCCATGCCGACATATACAGTGACGTTGTCGGAGCTGCGGAGACAATGGGCATGCCGCTGGTGAACATCCATCAGCCATGCGATGAGTACATGCGCAAGACCATCTTTGAGAAAATACAGGCAGGCAAGACAGAGTACGTTTCTGACATAGTCAGATCCATATCCGAGATCCCGGAATTCAAGAATGCCGAAACAAAAGTGCAGGTGCGGTTTGGAAGTGAAAAGAGCAAGGCCGGCCACTGGGCTCTGGTAGTTGCCGCTGGAACCAACGGCGGTTACCCGATAGCTAAGGCGTACTTTGAGCACGGCGTGAACACCGTGATATATCTTCATGTCGACTACGGGGACCTAGTCAAGATGCGCGAAGAAAAACTGAAAGGCAACCTTGTAGTGATGGGGCATCTTGCCGGTGACTCTATAGGCATGAACGCTCTGGCCAAAAAGCTAGAACAGGCCGGCGTAGAGACAGTAAGGATGGGGCTGCTAAGTTCAAAACCTGTCTAACGATTATATACTGTAGCAAACGCAAAAAACATTCGTTGGCCTTCGTAGTATAGCCTGGTCAGTATAGGCGGCTGTGGTCATAGTTATGTCGGCAGTGACCGCTTGAGGAGGGTTCAAATCCCTCCGAAGGCCCTGACTTTTTTTTAATAACTACGTAAGAATTGAAAAAGTAAAAAAGGAAGAAAGTTGTTCAGCCGAGTTTTGGCATGAAGCTGAACTTGTTGTATCTGGCTGCTGCTACTATTCCGACGATTGCAACTGCAAGTATTATTGCAGCAATAGCGCCGAATTCTGGGACCATCCATGTACCGACTACGTCGATTTCAGTTGTGCCCTTTTCGAACATTATGTTGATTGTCCTGTATGTGTCTGTTGTAGCTGTTTCGTCGTAGACTCCCTGAACTCCGTCGTTAAAGACTGCAAACTCTGCATCTTTTCCGCCAGTTGATCCTTCGACAGTAAGTGACTGTATTACGCTTCTTGGAAGCTTTAGAGTCAGGTTTCCGTCAGCTGTTGAAGTGATTGCGGCAGTGATTGTTGCAAGATCCTTGTCAGCAGTCAGTGAATTCAGTGTTCCACCGTTAATCGAGTACTCGATTTGGTATGTTGTACCGTCTATTGTCAGAGGCGCGGTGTTACCTGCTGGTACGCCGGTTGCTGTGAATTGGAATGTTGCTCTTTGGCTAAAGCTGCCATAGGTTACGACAACTATGTGTTCGCCACTGTTCTTCATCAGACCGCCAGTCGGGAATGTGTATGTGTAAGAACCGTCTGCCATTACTGCAATCTGGTCAACTCTGACGAGGACACCTTTGGGGTCGGTAACCTGTAACAGAACCGGCTGTCCTGCTTTGATAGCTCCGACGTTGCCTGAGATGGTGACTTTGTCTCCTGTTTGATATGCTGCCTTGTCTGTGCTTACGGTCAAAGTGGCAGTCTGTGCATGGGCAGTGCCTACCAACATGACCGGTACTAGCGATGCCAGTAATATCGCCATTAGTGCATACGATTTATAGCCCATTCTCCTTAATGCACACCTAACGTGCTATATTTCCGTTACTATTTATCTTTTTTGTACAGAAACTCTAATGTCGTACTTCGTTTCAATAAGCCAGAAAATTCGCGGTTTTAATCTTCCAAATAAAATAAAAGATATATAAAATATTCACAATACTTATATATACTCTTTTCAATTCCATTAAGTTTGACTTTGATGTTTTCTATCGAGCAGAAGCTATTGTGTTTGGAGGTATCTTTTTTTGTCTGAAAAAAAGGTAGTCAAGATAACAAATCATGCTTACCAGCCAAAGCATGAGATCCTTTCTAAAACCGAGGCTGAAGAAGCATTGAAGAAGTATAACGCCAAGCCTGGCCAGCTGCCGTATATCCTGCGAAGCGACAAGGCCCTTGAAGACCTTGACGTGAGACCCGGCGACATCATCAAGATCACAAGAAAGAGTCCCACTGCGGGTGAAAGTGTATATTACCGCTACGTCGTAGAAGGATGAGTACACCATGATAGAGAATTCTATCGAGATGTGGCCGATCATTAACGATATTCTAAGAAGGGAAGGCGTTGCAAGGCAGCACCTCAATTCCTACAATGAATTCATGGAGAGGGGGCTTCAAAGTATCATTGACGAAGTCGGCGAGATAGAGGTCGAAACAGCCGAGTACCCGTACAAGATCAAGCTAGGCAAGGTTAAGCTCCAGCAGCCAAGGATAATGGAGCTGGACGGTTCTATCACCCACGTTGCACCGATGGAGGCCAGGCTACGCAACCTGACCTATGCTTCACCAGTAATGCTTGAATGCAGCGTAGTCGAAGACGGCAAGATCCTTGAATCGCGTTTTATACATATCGGTGACATGCCGGTGATGGTCAAGTCCAACACATGCATCCTGCACAACCTGCCGGAATCCAAGCTCGTTGAATTTGGAGAGGATCCGCGTGACCCCGGTGGATATTTCATCATAAACGGGTCAGAGCGTGTCATCGTGGGTCTGGAGGATCTCTCATACAACAAGATCATCGTTGATGAGGAAGAGGCCACCGGAACCCTGCTGTACAAAGCCAAGGTTTATTCATCCATCGTTGGCTACAGGGCAAAACTGGAACTCATCATGAAACCTGACGGCTCCATCGTAACCAAGATTCCTGGATCGCCGGTTGACATACCGCTCATCACGCTGATACGCGCGCTGGGCCTTGAATCAGACAAGGACATCGCCGATTCTGTCTCTCTAAATGAGATTATCCAGGACGAACTTGAGCCTTCCTTTGAAAAGTCAGGCGAAGTTTCTACCAGCCGGGATGCCATCGTCTACATCAGCAAGAGAATCGCACCCGGTATGCTTGAGGAATTCCAGATCAAGCGCGCCGAGACCCTGCTGGACTGGGGCCTTCTTCCACACATCGGCAAGAATCCCGAAAACAGGCACGAAAAGGCCCTGTTTCTGGGCGAAGCTGCCTGCAAACTGACAGAACTCAAGCTGGGCTGGATAGAAGCCGACGATAAAGATCATTACGGCAACAAAGTGATCAAGTTCGCAGGCCAGATGCTTGCAGACTTGTTCAGAACGGCATTTCGCAACCTCATACGCGACATGAAGTACCAGCTTGAACGCTCCGGACAGAAGAGGGGCATCAACGCGGTGGCGGCTGCGGTAAGGCCCGGAATCGTCTCAGACAAGCTTAACAATGCCATTGCAACCGGCAACTGGGGGCGCGGACGCGTGGGCGTTACCCAGCTTCTGGACAGGACCAACTACATGTCCACCATCAGCCACCTGCGCAGGATACAATCGCCGTTGAGCAGAAGCCAGCCGAACTTTGAGGCCAGGGATCTGCATGCAACGCATTTTGGCAGGATCTGTCCTGCAGAAACACCTGAAGGATCCAACTGCGGTCTGGTCAAGAACCTTGCACTATCTGCAATCATTTCGGTTCACGTGCTGAGCGCCGAAGTCACAGAAAAGCTGTACGAGATCGGCGTCCAGAATGTCGACGAGGCCAGCGAAAAGCTCCGTGCAGATGGAGCAAGGATATTCGTTGATGGCCGGCTCATAGGCTACATCGAGAAAGGCGAGCAGCTGGCAGAAACGCTCAGGACCATGAGGAGGTCCGGCAAGATCCATCCGCACGTGGGTGTTTACCTGTACAGTTCACAGAACTCTAACGCAACAAAGCGCCTTTACGTAAGCTGCAACGCCGGCAGGGTAATGCGCCCGCTCGTGGTACTGAAGAACGGCAGGCCGCTGATAACATCGGAGGTAATAGAAAAGGTATCTAAAAAGTTCCTTTCCTGGACAGACCTTCTTTACATGGGGGTTGTGGAAATGGTCGACGCCAACGAAGAAGAGAACTGCTACGTGGCCATAGATCCCAAGAAGATTGATCTCGAAAAGCACACGCACCTTGAAATATTCCCGTCCGCGATTCTCGGAGTCGGTGCCTCTATAATCCCGTATCCAGAGCACAACCAGTCTCCAAGAAACACCTACGAGAGCGCGATGGCAAAGCAGAGCCTTGGATTCTCGACGCCGCTGATGAACGCCAGCACCTACGTCAGGCAGCACTTCATGCTGTATCCGCAGATTCCTGTCGTAAGCACAAAGGCAATAAACCTGCTTGGACTGGAAGATAGGCCCACAGGCCAGAACTGCGTCGTTGCTGTGTTGCCGTTTGAAGGGTACAACATAGAAGACGCCGTCGTGTTCAACAGATCCGCCGTAGACCGGGGCCTTGGAAGGACCTTCTTTTACAGAATCTACGAGGCAGAGGCAAAACAGTACCCCGGCGGCATGAAGGACAACTTTGAGATCCCCAAAGCCGATGTCAACATACGCGGCTACCGTGGAGAAAAGGCCTACCGCCTGCTGGAAGCCGACGGCGCCATCATGCACGAGGCCGTGGTTAACGGAGGCGACATACTGATCGGAAGAACCTCTCCACCCCGGTTCATGGAAGAGTACAAGGAATTTGAAGTCAAGGGGCCATACCGGCGCGATACGTCGGTTGGAGTCAGGCCGTCAGAAAATGGCGTTGTTGATACCGTGATGATCACACAGTCAGTAGAGGGCGGCAAGATGTACAAGATTAGAGTCCGCGACATGCGTATTCCGGAGATCGGAGACAAATTTGCATCAAGGCACGGCCAGAAGGGTGTGGTCGGAATGCTGGTCAACCAGGAAGACCTGCCGTATACCGAGGACGGCGTGGTCCCAGACGTGATGATAAATCCCCATGCATTTCCGTCAAGAATGACCGTCGGCCAGTTCATGGAATCCCTTGGAGGAAAGGCCGCCTCGCTTAGAGGCAAGATAATTGACGGTTCTGCATTCCTTGGCGAGAAGATGGATGAATTCAAGACCGCCATGGAGCAATACGGCTTCAAGTACACCGGAAAGGAAGTCATGTACGACGGCAGGACCGGCAGAAAGTTCCCGGCCGACGTCTATGTCGGAGTTGTGTACTACCAAAAGCTTCACCACATGGTTGCCGACAAGATTCACAGCCGTGCAAGAGGCCAGGTACAGATGCTTACCAAGCAGCCCACCGAAGGCCGTGCAAGAGGAGGCGGTCTCCGGTTCGGTGAAATGGAGCGCGACTGTCTCATAGCATACGGCGCTTCCATGATGCTGAAGGACAGGCTGCTAGAAGAATCTGACAAGGCCGAGATCCACGTCTGCGAAATATGCGGCCTGCTGGCCTACTACGACGTCAAACAGCGGCGCTATGTGTGCCGTGTGTGCGGCGAGAAGGCCAAGATATCTCCTGTCGTGATCGCCTACGCATTCAAGCTGCTGTTGCAAGAGATGATGAGCCTGAATGTCGGTCCGCGGCTTTTGCCAAAGGAGAAGGTGTAGGGAGGGATAACAATGATGGACGAATCAGCTAAAATCCTTGGAGGAATAAAATTCAGCGTCTGGTCTCCAAACGAAGTGCGAAAATACAGCGTCGCAGAAGTTACGGCGCCGGAGACCTACGACGAAGACGGCATGCCAGTGCAAGGCGGCCTCATGGACAACAGGCTTGGCACCCTTGAGCCGGGCCAAAAGTGTGCGACATGCGGCAACACGTCGGCCAAATGCCCCGGACATTTCGGGCACATCGAGCTGGCAGAACCGGTGTTGCACATTGCCTTTGTAGACGATGTGCACAAGCTCTTGCTCACCACATGCCGGGCATGCAACAGGATCAAACTGGATCCGGAAGACCTGGAATACTACAAGGCCATCAGGAAAAGCAAGGCCCCCTATGCGGTGATCACGCTTGAAAACATCAAAGAGGAAATCATAGAAAAGGCCAAAAAGATCAAGGTTTGCCCGCACTGCGGAAAAGATCAGTACGACCTGATCTTTACCAAGCCAACCATATTTGTGGAAAGAACCGAAGCCGGCGAAAACAGGCTGCTTCCCATCACCATACGTGAAAGGATGAGCCACATTCCAGATGAAGACTTGGTTCTGCTGGGATACGACCCGACCACTGCAAGGCCGGAATGGTTCGTACTCCAAGTACTGCCAGTTCCACCCGTCACGGTCAGACCGTCCATCATTCTTGAAACCGGCATCAGATCGGAAGATGACCTGACACACAAGCTGGTTGACATCATCAGGGTAAACCAGCGCTTAAAGGAAAGCAAGGAAGCTGGAACGCCGCCGCTTATCGTGCAGGACTTAGTGGATCTGCTGCAGTACCATGTCACGACGTACTTTGATAACGAGGTCTCGGGAATTCCACAGGCCCATCACAGGTCTGGACGTCCCCTCAAGACCCTGACTCAGAGGCTCAAGGGTAAGGAAGGCCGGTTCAGAGGCTCTCTGTCCGGAAAAAGAGTCGACTTTTCCAGCAGGACTGTCATATCCCCGGATCCCAACCTGGCCATCTCCAACGTTGGAGTGCCAGTAGACGTGGCCAAAAAGCTTACCATCCCGGAGACCGTATCGCAATGGAACCTTGACCGGCTCAAGTTGCTCGTCATAAACGGGCCAAATACATACCCCGGCGCCAACTACATCATCCGGCCTGACGGCGTCAAGATAAGGCTTGACTACGTGACGGACAGAAAGACCATTGCCGATTCGCTGGCGATAAGCTATGTCGTGGAAAGGCATCTTACCGATGGCGATATCGTGATCTTTAACAGGCAGCCTTCTTTGCACAGGATGTCTATCATGGCCCACAGCGTCGTGGTTCTGCCATACCGCACATTCAGGCTGCATCCTGCAGTGTGCCCGCCATACAACGCAGACTTTGATGGAGATGAGATGAACCTTCACGTTCCACAAAGCGAGGAAGCAAGGGCCGAAGCCACCCTGCTCATGAGGGTGCAGGACCAGCTGATCTCGCCCAGGTACGGCGGACCCATCATCGGAGGCATCAGGGACTTTATCACCGGCGCGTTCATACTTACGCGAGACGAAACAACGCTGACCAAGGACGAGTTTGCCAACATGGCCCTGATCGGAGGGTACAACGGTCCTCTCCCGGCACCGGCAATAACAAAGGACGGCCTGAAATTGTATTCCGGCAAGCAGCTGTTCTCGCTGTTCCTGCCAAAGGACTTTAACTTTGTCGTCACATCAAAGTGGAACAAAGCTTCAAAGGGCGAGGGCAAGGATGTCGTCATTAAAAACGGCGAGCTTATCAGCGGCGTTATTGACAAGGCATCCATAGGAGCCGAGGAGCCAGACAGCGTCCTTCACAGGATCGCCAAGGACTATGGAACGGACACGGCGCGCAAGTTCCTTGACTCGATACTTACCATGCTCAAGACGTACATCACGCACAAGGGATTCACGTACGGCTATTCTGACCTGTGGCTTTCGCCGGAAACAAGGCAAGAGATCTATGACGTCATCCAAAAGACCTACGACAAGGTCAAGGAGCTCATCCAGCAGTACAACGATGGCACGCTGCCCCTTACCAGGGGTCTGGCAGCAGAAGAGGCACTTGAGCTGTACGTGGTCAACGAGCTTTCCCGTGCACGGGATAGGGCCGGCAGAACTGCAGACCGGGCATTTCCAGACAACAATTCCGGCGTGATAATGGCTTCCACCGGAGCCAGAGGATCAACACTCAACATTGGCCAGATGACTGCCGCCCTTGGACAGCAGTCCATCCGGGGCAAGAGAATCCAGAAGGGATACCGCAACAGGGCACTGCCGCACTTTGTACCCAACGATACCAGCCCCGACGCCAGAGGGTTTGTCAAATCCAACTACCGTGACGGCCTCAGTCCACTTGAATTCTTCTTCCATGCCATGGGTGGCAGGGAGGGTCTTGTAGACACTGCAGTCAGGACCCAGCAATCAGGATACATGCAGAGAAGGCTCATCAACGCACTGGAGCATCTAAAAATTGAATACGACCAGACCGTCAGGGACCCGCACGGCAACGTGGTCCAGTACCTGTACGGCGAGGACGGAATAGACCCGGCCAAAAGCGATCACGGCGAGGCAGTCAACATCTCAAGGCTCATCGAAGCCGAGGCCATCGTAGACGAGGGAAGAAAGGCCACGGAGAACGATGTCAAGAATATCATAAAGGAATACGGTCCGGACCTTAATCCAAGGTTGAAGGCCAACCTTGAGAAGGCCCTGATGGAAAACAGGCTCAGCGTGCAAGGCGTAGAGAAAGTGATGAAAAAGGTTCGCGACCTTGTGGACAAGGCGCTTGCCGAACCCGGCGAAGCCATAGGCGTCGTCACGGCCCAGTCCATCGGCGAGCCTGGAACACAGATGACTTTGAGGACCTTCCACTTTGCCGGTGTCAAAGAAAGAAACGTCACCCTCGGCCTTCCAAGGCTTATAGAGCTGGTGGACGCCAGAAAGAAACCTGTCACTCCTACGATGGATATCTACCTTGATGAAGAGCACCGCGCTTCTCGGGAGAAGGCCCTTGAAGTTGCCAGGGATATACTCTTCACCCAGGTAGGAGACCTGATAGAAAAGTCTGAAACAGACTACTCGGGAATTCTGACGTTCCATCTCTCAGAAGCAAAGCTGGCCGAACGAGGATGCACCCTTCAGGAGGTAGGCACCGTTCTGGAAAGCACAAAGAAGTACGATATCAAGGTCAACGAAAACAAGAACCTGGTCAAGATCACGGTGCCAGACGAACCGGATGCCCAGACACTTTTGACCCTGAAGAGCAAGCTTCTCAATACCCGCGTCAAGGGCGTGCCTGACATCGAGCGTGTTACCATAGTCAAGCAGGACGAGGAGTGGGTCATCCAGACAGCCGGCTCAAACCTGGCCAAGGTGATACTTGTAGACGGCGTGGACACGACAAGGACCACAACAAACAACGTCTACGAGATCTGGCAAACGCTGGGCATAGAGGCCGCAAGAACGGCGCTGGTAAAGGAGATAACCAATACTCTGGAGGAACAGGGTCTTGAAGTCGACGTGCGCCATATCATGCTGGTGGCAGACCTGATGACGTCAAAGGGATATCTGCAGCAGATAGGTAGACACGGAATTGCTGGAACAAAGACATCGGTGCTTGCCAGGGCTGCCTTTGAGATTACCGTGCCGACCATAGCCAAGGCTTCGCTGGAAGGCCAGATAGAAATGCTGAAGGGCGTGACAGAAAACGTTATAGTGGGTGCCACAGTACCAGTCGGCACTGGAATGGTAGACCTGTACATGAAGGTTAAGGAAGGTCAGTAAAAATGAAGACACTAGCCAAAGTTATCAAAGACGCAGTAGGGGCAAACAAGTACAAAAGCGGCACGAAGGAAGTGCTCCAGTCGGTCAAGAGCTCCAAATTGATAGTGGTATCAAAATCCATGGACGCCGCCGACAGGGCAAAGCTGGACGAGCAGGCCAAGTCCGCCAACGTTGCAATTTACGAATTCGACGGCAATTCGATGCAGCTAGGCCGACTCTGCAACAGGCCTTTCAGAGTAACTGCCATAGCACTCAAAAGCGCCACCAACGACGAGATCAAAGCCATTATGACTGAGAAAGGCTCAGCCAAATGAGCCCCGTCATTATTTCTACAATGCGGCGTCAAGACTTAAATGGGACATAGGAACTGAGCATGAATTGAGTTGTTATCTGCTTACGGGCATCGCACTAGAGGGATGTTGTAGATGACGGAGATAAAGCTGACTTCTAACGAGCTGAACCTGATATCTCTGTTTTCGAACGTTACGAACGCCAGCGTGCGGGACTGCATTGTTGACGAAAAGATGGACCGCGTTATCTTTGTAGTCAACAAAGGCCAGATGGGCCTAGCCATAGGAAAAGGCGGCGCTACGATCAAACAGCTGCAGAATGTGGTTGGCAGAAAAGTCGAGCTGGTGGAGTTTTCGGACGACGCCGCCGAGTTCATCCGCAACATGCTTAATGCGGACATGATAAACGACGTCCGCATCTCCGAGAGGATGGACGGCACAAAGCAGGCCGTTGTCACGGTCGACCAAAAGAAAAAGGGTGCAGTGGTAGGCAGGGAAGGCAGGAACGCTGAAAAGGCAAGACTTCTTGCAAAGCGATACTTCCAAATATCCAATGTTCTGATAGTCAGCCCTGAACAGCAGTTAGCAGGAAATAGGGTGAATATAGATGGGTAAATCTCCACTTGGATTGTTTGCCGGCGGGGTCTTGAAGTCAAAGAAAAGCCGCGCCAGATGGGCAGACAAGTATTACAAAAGAAGAATGCTCATGCTTGACAAAAAGGCGAACCCGCTGGAAGGGGCGCCTCAAGCAAGAGGTATAGTACTGGAAAAAGTTGGCATCGAATCAAAACAGCCGAACTCTGCCGTCAGAAAGTGCGTCAGAGTACAGCTGATAAAGAACGGCAAGTCGGTAACCGCATTCCTTCCAAAGGACGGTGCTCTTAACTTTGTTGACGAGCACGACGAGGTCATGGTCGAAGGCATCGGTGGTTCGATGGGTGGTGCAATGGGTGATATCCCCGGTGTCAGATGGCAGGTATTCAAGGTAAACGGAGTCTCGCTTAGAGAACTGGTTTACGGTAGAAAGGAGAAGCCGAGAAGATGAGCGGAAAAGAACAGATCAACATCATGCTCTTCAACAAGTGGGAAACAAGGGAAATAGAAGTCAATGATCTGGGGCTCAAGTCCGCCATATCCCTCAAACCTTCGGTGTTTCCCAACACTTTTGGAAGGCACGAACACCAGCGCCTAAAGAAAGCTGACGTAAACATTGTAGAACGCCTTGCCAACAAGATGATGCATTTTGGCAAAAAGTACGCCAAGAACACTGGAAGGATGGGTGGCAAAAAAGCAAGAACCCTTAACACGGTCAAGACGGCTTTTGACATAATATCTCTTGAAACAGGCAAGAATCCGGTCGAACTGCTTGTCAGAGCCATCGAAAATTCATCTCCCAACGAAGACACTACCAGAATAGTGTACGGTGGTGTGGTCTACCACGTGTCTGTAGATGTCGCCCCGCTAAGACGGGTCGACCTTGCTCTCAGGTTCATAGCCGAAGGTGTCCGGGAATCAACATATTCCAATCCGCAGACCATAGAAGAAGCTCTTGCAAAAGAGATCATTCTGGCTGCCAACAACGACATGGCAAGCCACGCCGTCAAGAAGAAGAACGAACAAGAAAGGATCGCAATGGCTTCACGTTAAGCCTGCGACCCTTCCAGACGATGGTTTAAATATGAAGAGTTAGGTAAGCCTAATTGTACCATCTTTATGGGATTTGACCTTGGCTGAAAACCATGAAAACTAGATCGCACGCAATCGCTGTCGCACTTGTATCAACGCTAATAATTCTTAGCTCTTCAAAGGCACTCGCTGCTCCACTTGGTGAGCAGGACACGCTCATAGTCGTTGTAAATCTGGAAAGAATCCGGGCGCAGATCCTGCTTGCAGAGCGCGGCCTTGATAATGGAGACATGGATGGCGCCTTTGCACACGCGTTTATCTCGCATTCGGTAACATTCCCTGCAATCAAAAACGATCTTTTCAAGCTTGACGAGCAGTCAGCAAACGAGCTAGAGTCGTCCTTGACAGACCTTACCTTTGGGATAAACGGTGGCTCTCTATCTGTGCAGCAGGCAAGACAGCAGGCCGCCAAGATCATTGATGTGATAGATGGCATCTACACCCTGATGGGTCCGCCGGCCTCAGACAAGGCCATGACTTCCCAGACAGCGGGATTCCTTTTGCAGGATGCATTGCGGTCGTACCAGCTGTCAAACACCGGAACACAGCAGGTCGATTATGAAAATGCAATAGGTCTGACGGATGTGGCAAAATCCAGGTACCTGGCAATTGCCGATTCTATGGATGAAAGAAGGAGACTTGAAATCTCTTCTTTCTTTGATGACCTGCAAACATCTATTTCTGAAAAAGCACCCTATGACTCCGTGGCAAGTCTGGTCTCTGCCATTGAAAGAGACCTTGCTGAAGACCTGTCAATAAGCGAGGGAACTGGAGGCCTTGCCCAATACTTCACAACCATCCGGACTCTGCTTGCCCAGTCTGTCAACGACGTAAAGGGGGGCAACTACAAACTGGCTGACCAGCATGCCGTCTCGGCATATCTTGACAACTTCGAATTCCTTGAGGCTCCGATAGAAAAGCATGACCCTGAACTGATGGAAAATCTTGAAGTAATGATGCGCGAAGATCTGCGCAAGATGATCAAATCAAACGAGTCTCCGCAGGATATCGAAGCGTTTGTCAACGGTATACTTGAAAAGCTGGATACGGCACAGGGGCTTTTGAAAAATGATCCGGATTACTCTGGTGGATCTGCCACATCGGGACAGTTTGCCAACATTGAAGGCCTGAGCCAGGGCTTTGGCATGTACCAGGGTCCAAGGAAGGATATAGGCGAGGCAGATGATCCTGCCAAGGCAGAAGTACGGAACAACATTGACCAGATCAGGGTTAAACTGGATGAAACCCTGCGGCTCTACCAGGCAGGCAATTCTGAGGGCGCCCTTTTGACATCCCGCTCGGCGTATCTGGACAGCTACGAAAATATCGAGACACCGCTGCGGCCCATAAATCCTGACTTTACCCTTGAAATGGAGATCAAGTTTGCAGAATTGCGGAACCTGATGCAGTCAAATGTTCCATATGAACAGGTCCTGTCAAAAGTTGTCGAGATAAGAAAGGGTCTTGACGAGTCCGAGCGTCTTGTCTCCGGTGCGGGGATCCTGGCTCCCACAATCGCATTTTCAACCTCATTTTCCATAATATTCCGGGAAGGCCTGGAATCTGCCCTGATAGTTGGCGCAATCCTGACGTACCTTGAAGCATCAAGAAACGAACGGTTCAAAAAGCACGTTTACTACGGCATCGTCCTGGCGTTTGCCGGAACCGCCGCCACGTGGTTTATGGCGCAGTACATAATCGAGATCTCTGGCGCCAGCAAGGATATCATCGAGGCAATAGCCGGCGTTTCGGCCGTTGGTGTGCTGTTCTGGGTCAGCTTCTGGATTCTAAACAAGGTGGAAACAAAGAAGTGGATCGAGTTTGTCAAGGCCAAGGTCTGGAAGGCGACAACCACCGGAAGCGTCATGGTCTTTGTGATGCTGTCCTTCTTCACCGTCTACAGGGAGGGCTTTGAAACCGTGCTGTTTTACCAGGCCATGCTTTCGTTCGCAAAATACATGGAGTGGTACGTGGCTGCCGGTCTTTTGGCCGGCCTTGGTGTAATAGTTGGACTTACCTTTGTCATAAGAAAACTGGGCAAGAAACTTCCTCTGCGCGTACTGTTTGGGCTGACCATGGGCATCGGCGCGTACATGTCTATAGCGTTCATGGGCAATGCAGTACGTGAATTCCAGGAAGTCGGATACCTGCCGACTACTCACCTCATAGGTACGGTGCCGCGCCTTGACATAAACATGGCATCGATGACCGGGATTCATCCCACCCTTGAGACTATTGTGGCACAGGTGTTCTTGCTTGCAGTCTACCTGGCCGGCTCGATGTACGTCTTGGTAATACAGCCAAGGAGAAAGAAGATGATAGAATCTGCAAGAAAGTCCCGTGCAGACTTGAAGACTGGCGAAGACAAGAAGGCAAACATCGACATAGAGGATAACTGAAATCCTTGCCTTTGTGCCCTGCAAAGCTTTAAAGACAAGAACGCTTATAAAAAAGGACTCTTCCAATAGGTAAGAGAATATTGGCAAATACCTCTTTCCGGGTGCAGGCGCACAAGTTCAGCCAAGACAACATACAGACCACCCTCGTTTGTTCCAAATGCGACGAGGTTTTCTCAAAAGAGTTCCCTCTAGATCTCGAGGGGCAGACATCAGAATTCAAATGTCCTGTCTGCGGAGCACCAGGCGATGTTGACCTGCCGTACAAGAGTGCAGATGAAAGAGAAGAGATCGAGGAAGACTTTGAAGAAGTAGAAGAGGAAGAGTCCGGCGAAGAGTTCGAAGAGGAATACTAGTTCTTCTTGGCGCCAATCCTGCCCATCTGCGCCAGCAGTGCTGCCAACTGGATCTCCGGATGAGCTCCCGCGGAAAGCCGGTAATCATACTCTGCCATCAACTCTGCAAGTTCTTCGGGCTTGTCTAATTTCATATCGTACGCTTCCTGGCTGGCATACTTTAGGAAATCCGATTCGGACATCCCGTACACCTGGGTCAATTCAAGCAACTTTGCACGCGCGTCATGGAACTTGCCGGCAAGGGCCAGTTTTAATACCTCGGACACCTTGGACCTGCCAGAAATGCCTATTGCAGTGTTCACGTTGGCAACATTGATGCTGCCCATCCCGGCGGCAGCCTGCATCACGTTGATGGAATGGCGCAGATCCCCGCCGGTAGCATCATAGATCTGGGCAAGAGCTTTTTCATCGTACTTGACCTTCTCCTTTTCACAGATCATGTTCAGGTAATCGATTACGTCATCTTTTGGCAGGCGGGTAAACCTGAAAACAACGCACCTGCTCTGAATCGGCTCGATTATCTGTGAAAGATAGTTGCAGACTATGATGAATCGCGTGGTCTTGGAGCTGTCCTCTATAATGCGCCTGAGGGCCGTCTGGGCCTCGGAGGTCATTTCATCAGCCTCATCAAGGATGATAATCTTGGGTTTGTCAAAGTCCCTGTCGGTTGCCAGCTTGACAGAGGCTGCAAATTCCTTTACCCGTTCCCTTACCATCTTGATGCCCCTTTCATCTGACGCGTTAAGTTCAAGGGTGTTCTTTTTCCACTCGTCACCAAGGATCTCCCTGGCAATGCAGAGAGCTGCAGTAGTCTTGCCAACGCCGGCGGGCCCCGCAAAAAGCATGTGGGGTATGTCCGGACTTTTCACCAAGTTTGTAATTCCCCTGACGATCTCCTTCTGGTTGACAATCTCGTCCAGCTTCATGGGCCTGTATTTTTCTGTCCACATGAGATGGGACAGGTCGCTTTTCTTGGCGGCTGACAATTGGATACTACGGAAGATTGCAATCCATTAATAGATTGCTGCCCTGCGCAAGTAGCTTCAAGCTAGCTAGCGGATTAACAAAAACTGTCCGGACAAAAGATATAACACGATAGCTGCCTCTATTCCCTACCAACGATGGTCGATACGTCTTCTGATCTCAGTATAGAAACAATCCAGAGCATCTATCGTATCGGCTACATGAACGAGGAAGTGCGGATATCCTACAAGCGAGACGTCAAGGCAACCGTGGGCAATATCCAGGTCGACGCCAAGGAAGGCGACATGTCGTCCATTCCCCGCTGGGTGGCCAAGATCCTACTTGAGCAGGATGCGATTGAAATCCAGTCCAACGACATGGCCAGCTACGTCTCAAGGACGCTCAACCGGGAAAGGATAGCAAGGCCGCACGACCTGTCGGGGATAGATCCTGATTTCTATATCCGGGTTAGCGACTACCTTGATGGCCTCAAGGAAAGGGAAAGAGAGAACCTGCTTGTTTCGCTGAACATATTTGTCACATCCAGAATAGAAAAGATAGTCAAGCTGGCAGCCGCGTCGCCTCTATCGGCGGAGCTGGAAGCCAAGCTGGCAGCAGAAGAAAAGGAGCTTTACAGGATGATTAATAGCGCCGCTTCCAAATTTAAAAAGGACGTGTTAAAATCTGGCTGAACAAACAACGGCAGCAGCACTGGCAAACGACGTGGAGCGTTTCCTAAAGGCGTTTAAGGACCGCGACGGCCGATACAAGTACTTTGACAGGATAAACAACATGATGGCGCTAAACGCCCAATCCCTGGTTGTTGATTATATAGACTTTGATTCGTTTAACCCGGACCTGGCCAAACAGCTTACCAACAAGCCTGACGAGATGCTGGAAGCATTCAACGAGGCTGCCCTTGCCATACTCCGGGAGATCCATCCTGACTACGAGCAGGAAGTCCACGGCAGGATCAAAGTCAGGATCGGCAACTATACCGTGCAGAAGGGCCTGCGCGAAATCAACGCGGAATTAATAGACCGGCTGGTCAGCGTGTCAGGAATGGTGGTCCGCTCATCGGAGGTCAAGCCGCTGGCAAAAAAAGTCTCATACCGCTGCGCCAACTGCAGCGTCGTCAGCGAGAGTGAAATGAAGGGGCTGGTCCTGAAAAAACCCACCAAATGCTCGGCATGCGGCGAAAAGGATCTGGATATGGATCCGGAACACAGCATCTTTATCGATTTCCAGATGGTGCGGCTGCAGGAACTGCCGGAAGACCTGCCGGCCGGACAGCTGCCACACTACGTCGAAGTTACGGTGATGGGGGATCTGGTCGATCAATGCAGGCCAGGAGACAGGATAATGCTTACCGGCGTTATCAGAATAGAGCAGGAACAGGTTGCGCCGCAGATAAAGACCAGTCTTTTCAGGCTCAGGATGGAAGGAAACAACATAGAATATCTTGGCGGCCGCGCTGGAAGCAAGGACTCAAGGACTGTTGAAAGGATAGCCATAAGCACGGAAGATGAAAAACAGATCCGCACCATCGCAAGCAAGCCGGACGCTTACGAAAAGCTGATAGCTTCGCTGGCCCCCCACGTCTACGGCCATGAAGTCATCAAAGAAGCGATCCTTCTTTTGATAGTGGGGTCCGTAACCAAGAAGCTTCAGGACGGCTCCAACAGGAGGGGGGACATAAACGTCCTGCTGGTGGGAGACCCAGGTACAGCAAAATCAGAGATGCTCAAGTTTGCCGCCAAGATAGCTCCAAGGGGGCTTTACACCTCCGGTCGTGGCTCAACTGCAGCAGGTCTCACCGCGGCAGTCATACGCGACAAATCCGGGATAATGATGCTTGAAGCCGGCGCCGTGGTGCTTGGAGACCAAGGCCTTGTATGCATAGACGAGTTTGACAAGATAAAACCCGAAGACCGCTCGGCACTTCATGAAGTTATGGAACAGCAGACCTGTTCCGTGGCAAAGGGCGGCATAGTCGCAACGCTGAACGCGCGAACCTCGATACTGGCGGCTGCAAACCCCATGTACGGTAAATACGATCCGTACAAGAACATAACCGAGAACGTGAACCTCCCGATCCCCCTGCTGACAAGGTTCGACCTGATCTTTATTGTCCGCGATATGCCGGAAAAGGAAAAGGACAGCCTGATTGCAAGCCATATTCTGGAGATCCACCGCGACACGGACCATGCGGCAAAGCCTGCCATAGACATCGACTTGTTCAGCAAGTACCTGACTTTTGCAAAACGCGGCGAGCCGGTCCTTACTCCGGGCGCCATCAACATCATACGCGACTATTACATGAACATGAGAAAGGCCGAATCAGAAAGCATGATCACGGTAACTCCTCGGCAGCTTGAGGGCCTTGTAAGGCTTGCAACGGCCCGTGCAAGGCTTCTCCTGAAAGACAAGGTGGAAGAAGAGGACGCCAACCGCGCCATATACCTTGTAGACCAGATGCTCAAGACAGCCGGCGTGGACGTGAACACCGGCAAGATGGACGTGGGTGTCCTGTACGGCAAGCCGCAGAGCGAGGTCTCTAAACAAAAGCTGTTCATGGAGGTTTTCAGCGGCCTGTCGGGGACGGACAACAGCGAGGTTGAAGAAAAGAACCTGCTGTCCGAGCTTGTCAAGACCGGCCGGTTCACAGAAGAGGAAGCCAGAAACCAGATCAACAAGTTTTCCAGGGAAGGCCGGATATACGAAAGAAGACCCGGGTTCTGGGCCAAGGCGTAGAATTGCAGACCTCGCCGGGAATCAGGTTCACAAGCAGGGCAGAAAGGGAATTCGATCCACCTTTCAAGCAAAAGATACTGCAGGTCTACTCAAAATTTCCAGAGCTTGGAAACAGGCCGGTAATCTGCGGCTCCATCAGCAGAGGATCACGGTACCTTGGGACTGCGTGCAGTTGGACATACCCTCAGAAGGTCAACTTACAGCCCGGTGTCGGAAATACCACCATCGCCCATGAATTTACACATCTTGTGCAGGGAAACGGCATACCGCATGGCGAGAAACAGTGCGACATCTGGACCGTGGCCCGTCTGGATCCGGAATTGCTGGACGAAAAGCCGCACTACATCTTGAGGAGCTGGAAAAGAGATCGCTGGGTTCGCAACAAGGCTGCTGTAAGGCAGCTGTGCATCCAGTCCATAAAAGAAAGAGACGTACGGCGCAATTACATAGTCTGGCTGTCGCAGGAATTCCGGAAGATGAAATAAAACACTAAAAACTCGGCTCGCTGGAATATCAGACTGGCCTTAATGACAACCGCGATTGCCGATGATACCGTGCGGGCTATTATGCAAACTAGTGGCTATACAGCCCTTTACCCTCCGCAGGAAATGGCGATTGCCGCCGGCATCCTTGAGGGCAGAAGCGTGCTTGTAACCACGCCCACGGCTAGCGGCAAGACGCTGGTAGCCATGATGGCCATAGCAAAGACCATCCAGAAGGGGAAAAAGGCCGTTTACCTGACGCCGCTCCGGGCGCTGGCCAGCGAAAAGCATGCCGATCTGAAGGTTCTTGAGAATATCGACCTTGGGATCAGCAGGAAAGCCAGCGTCATGGTCTCGACCGGCGACTATGATTCTTACGGAAAGGAACTGGCCAAGGCCGACGTGATAGTGCTGACCAATGAAAAGATGGACACGCTTTTCCGGCACGGCGCCGACTGGCTTGGCGAAGTGGGACTCTTTGTCTCTGATGAAGTCCACCTGCTTGGGGACCGGGAGCGAGGCCCGACCCTTGAAATGATGCTTACCCGCATACGCAAGACGTACCAGCATGCACAGATAGTCACATTGTCGGCCACGGTGACCAACGCCGACGAGGTCTCTGACTGGCTTGGCTGCAAGCTCGTGGAAAGCAACTGGCGTCCGACCAAGCTGGTAGAAGGGGTATACAATTACGGTTCCGTCAAGATGAACAACGGAAGCACGTTTCGTGCCGCAAGCTCTGGTCTACCTGCCATAGACCTTGCCATCGATTCGCTCAACGACGGCGGCCAGGCCCTTATTTTTGCAGAAACAAGAAAGCGGGCCGCATCGCTGGCGGCAAAGGCTGCAGAACCAGTCTACCGGCTTATCGACAAAAAGACCAAGGAGCTGGCAGCCAAGGCAGCGGCCGACATACTGGACAAGGGGGATGATACCGAGCTTACGCACACATTGGCACAGCTGGTCGCAAAGGGCGTGGCGTTTCACCATGCCGGGCTTGGCCCCTCCAGCCGCCAGATAGTTGAGGATGCGTTCAAGGAAGGCACCATCAAGTTGCTGACTGCAACGCCGACCCTTGCCGCGGGGGTCAACCTGCCTGCAAGGCGGGTGGTGGTGGCCAGCGTTCTACGGTACGACTCTGATTACGGCGGCAACGTGCCCATAAGCATCATGGAGTACAAGCAGCTGTGCGGCCGCGCCGGCAGGCCGAAATACGATTCATCTGGCGAGGCCATAATCGTTTCAGAAGGCTCTATAAACGGCGATGAGCTTTACGACCACTACGTTCTGGGCACGCCGGAGCCCATACGGTCACAGATGGCATCGGACAAGGCGATACGGTTCCATCTCCTTTCCACCGTTGCCATGATGCCGGGGCTCAAAAATCCCGAGATCCTTGACATCTTCAAAAGCACGCTGTTTGCCAGGCAGTACCGTGACTCGGTGGTGGAATTTAAGGTGCAGGCTGCCCTGGAGTATCTGGAGCAAGAAGGAATGGTAAAGTCAAGGAACGAGCGGTACATTGCCACAGAATTTGGCAAGCGCGTCTCGCTTCTGTACATAGACCCGCAGACCGCAGCGGCTTTTCGTGATGCCCTGCAGAAAACAGAGGATGCAAGACACAAACACACGCTTGGATTTCTGCACCTGATAACCGACAGCCCGGATTTCTATCCAAAACTTGCCCTGCGAAAAAAGGATCACGAAGAGCTGGCCGTGCTCTTGGAGGATCGTCTTGAAGAGCTGCTGTACCCTGTAAGCGAATACGATTGTACGCGCAGTTTCTGGGCCCTTGGCGAGTGGATTGAAGAGGCCAGCGAGCGAGTCCTGAGCGACAGGATGGCTGTAGAGCCCGGCGACATGCACAGGATGGTGGAAACAGGACAGTGGCTTGCATTTTCGCTTTATGAGATAGCCAAGTTGATGGGAAAACAGCACATGCTGACAGAATTGTACAACCTCCAATCCAGAATAAGGTACGGCGTCAAAGAGGAACTGATGCCCCTTGTCTATCTTGAGGGAATAGGCCGGGTAAGGGCCAGGGAGCTCCACAAAGCTGGTTTCACAGACCAGTCCAAGATAGCCAAGGCCACAGTCGCGAAACTGGCTGCCGTGCCAAAGATCGGCCCTGCTGTTGCGGAAAAACTAAAAGCTCAGCTAAACCGGAAGGGGCAGTAACAAGTGCAGCTTGGAATCTATGAAATTGTCGTATACGGATCAGTCGTCTCGGCGATTTCATTCCTGCTGGTCCTGTTCATAACGCCGGCGGCCATCAAATCCCTGACAAAAAAGGGGAGGACGGTGCCTGATTTTCATAAACCCAACAAGCCTGCAGTACCCAGGCCGGCCGGCCCGGTCCTGATGCTGGGCATCGCGGCGGCAGAGGTCGTCTTGTTTGCGCTGACGATGAATACTGCTGTCCTTGCAATACTTTTGGCCACCGCCATCGCGTTTGTCGTCGGATACGTGGATGATTCAAGGGTCATGCCAGGCTGGTTTAAACCGGCCGCACTGCTTGCTGCAGCCCTGCCCATTGTCCTGCTGCATGCCCACGGCGACCACCTCAATCTCGTGTTTGGCAGCGCCTTTATCCCCATCCTGTACATACCGCTGATCTTTGTAATAATGCCGGTGGCAAGCAACACCATAAACTCTATCGACGTACTGAATGGTGTAGCCAGCAGTGTTATCATAATCTCTGCGCTGCCCCTCCTTGCATCAATAGCCATATTCGGAAGCATGGAGGTGTTTCTGGCAGCCTTGCCCCTCTTCTTTGCCACGGTTGCCTTTTACAGATACCACCGGTACCCCAGCCGGATATTTCCGGGGGATTCCGGCGCGCTTTTGCTGGGCGCAATGTACGGTGCGCTGGCGGTGGCCGGAAATTCAGAGATAATCGGAGTAGTTGCGCTGCTGCCGGCAGTCATGAACTCCTTTCTGTTTCTTTCAAGCGTCAAGCGCATAGTAGAACACCGGCAGGTAAAGGCCCGTCCCGTGGTTATTCTAGACGATTGCAGGCTTGCAGCATCCAAGGATATGTCTGCCCCTGCTACTCTGGTGCGGCTTATCCTTGCAGACGGGCCGCTTGAAGAAAAGCAGATAGCTTACAAGATATTCAAACTATCGATCGTTTCGGCAGTTCTGGCCTTTGCCACCGTGGCCATGCAGTACTTACTGCGGTGAAGGAAATGGCGCTTAGCCTCTCGATTCTGATGGTGGTGGTGTGGCTGATGGTGCTGGCCGTCGCAGCATTTCTTGTAGCATTCGTGGCGCCTTTTGATACCTTGTTTCCAAGCCCGCGTATAGAGACCTCGGCAATTCAGGCCGTCATTGCCGTGCTGGCTGTAGTTGCCCTGGTCTTTGGGCTTGGGATGCTAAAGAAGCTGTACCTGCAGAGAAAGCTGACCTGAATCGGCAGACGTTAAACACCAGCCATTGGTATGAATCTTGTCATTTTTATGATAATTGCATCGGAAACCCTATCTCTGGTAAATTTGAACTTTGGACAACAATTTATTTGAAAACCTTATATTGTAACCTCCTTTAGAACGTGCCATGAAGCGTATAGAAGCCATTGTCGCCAGTGAAAAGGTTAGCATTGTCAACGAGGCGCTTAAAAAGGCAGGTGTTGGCGGTGCCACGATCATAGAGGCAAAAGGAAGAGGAAAGGGAGAAAAGCCAAAGGTGATGAGTGGCAGGGGAACATCAAGCCACATTGCGGAATTCTCTACCCGGGCTAACGTTGTTACTGTTGTTGATGATTCTGAAGTCGACAAGGTAATCAAGGCCATACTGGACGCTGCAAGCACTGGCGCCCCCGGCGATGGGAAGATATTCATTTCTTCTGTCGGCGAGACGGTGGACATAGGCACCAGAAAGCGAAGCCAGACCAGCATGGTTTAGCCCTTTTTCTTGAAAAACCTCTTGGTCTCACCTAGCGTTAGCACTTCAACTGCAGAGACCCTTACTACGATCGGTAAATCGCGTACCGCCTTTCCTATGGCAAGGCAGTTTCGTTGCGGCAAAGTCCTGACTATGGATCTTATGGTGTCGCTGTCGGCCAACGAGACCTTGGATATCTTGTCCAGGTCGCTGTCGTTGGTAAAGTTGAACAGGAAAATGTTGTCGACCTGCCGGTAGATGCCGTCGTTTATGGCGTCCGGTTGATTGGTGATAAACGTCGTATAGACGCCGAAATGCCGCATACGCGTTATGATGTCCTCCCAGTATGTCTCGCGGATATAGAGATGGGCTTCTTCAGCAAAGAGAAAGATCGGGGGGATCTCTTTTCTTTCCAGCAAGTTGACTATTTTGCTCAGCACAAGCTCGACAGTCATCCTCCTTGCAGCTCCTGATGTCTCGCCCATGTTGATTATCATGGCCGCGCCGGCGCAGGATTTCGTCACATTCTCGAACCGAAAACCGCTGCCGGCGTCGGTGAACAGCCGGGAAGACTGGATGGTGTGGTACCTTGAGACCAGAGCGTCCCTCACAAGCTCGTTGATGTTCCAAGTGTTTATGGCGTTGCCCATCGCAGCTATGTCCAACGAGTTCCTGTTCTCAAGCCAGTCCCAGATCCTGAAAAATTCCCGAAGTGATGCCGCCGGCATGTCAAGAGCATTTCTGAGCATGCCAGCCACGGCCTCTTTTCCGCAATAATTCATAGAAAAGCGCAGGTCCTTGCCTGGTTCCAGAACCAGGACTCGGTCATGTACTGAAGAAGGCGATCCGTCCCGGTTCCACTTTATACCGCCGTATTCGTTGTTCAGGTCAAACACAACCACAAAGGCGCCGTGCTGCACCAGCGTCTTGACCAGAAGCTTTGAAAGATGGGACTTGCCGGACTCTTTTTTCCCGGTGATTATTGTCAGCTTGCCGTCCAGGTCCTCGGCGTATATCTCGAATTCTTCGTTATCGCCGGCCCTGCCAAGGGGGATGGGGTACACGCCGTCACGTCCTAAAAGCAGGTCAAGCTCTTTTACCGTCAGCCTTCTTATCTTTGATTCCACCCTGGAAGGAAGCCAGGAAACATTGCTGGTAAGCTGGCCGTCATTTACCGCCGCCCTTATCTTTGCGCGAAATATCCTGGCGTCCCTGACAAGGCGGGACAGACTTCCGATGTTGAGCGGGTCGTGGTGATTTTCCACGCTGGACGCGTTTACCACCTCTTCTTTTACAATGTCTTCAAAAAGAGACTGGGACGTGAGGTATTCCTCGTCATACACCTGGACTATGATGCACCGGTTCCCGTCCTCTATTAGCAGATAGTCGCCCTTTGATGCCGAGTCGTCCTTCATGGCAAGAAGCAAAAGCTCGTTGTTGCTTTTTGAGAGGATCTTCATACGATTATCGACCCCAGCAGGGTTCTCCTGATGTCGTCGGCAGCCAGCTCTGTCACCCCGTAATTGTTGAGGACGTGGCTGCGAAGGCACGTCACCTCCGTGTTTGTGAACGTGGAGATGTGGTGGGCCAGCCGGAGGGTTTCCGGGTAACCGCATGCAACCGGATCATTGCCCAGCAGCTTGCCAAGCGTCTGGTCTTTGTCACCTACAACGTCGACCCTGAGTACCGGGCTGTTCTTGTCCAGCTTGGCAACAAGATTTGAACCGATGGTGTTGCGGACCAGGCTCTTGATTATCACGTCAACTTCGATGTAGGCTGGACTGCTTACCTTTGTCAGCAGGGCGGCGGCTCTTTCCAGGACCTTGAGCTTGGTTTTCTTGCTTATTCCTGCCATCAGGTTCCTGTGCAGCACGCAGTTTTCAGCAATCCTAGACATGCCGGTCTTTCTGTCTTCAAATATGGATGTCCTAAGCGAGCCGTCTACCAGAATTATTGAATTTCTCACGTGGCCGGACAATTCATGCTGGATTGCCCGCTCGGCTCTGACCCTTATGAGGCGCTTTGCTACGTCGCTGTCTGCAAGGACCAGCCTTGCCAGCCGGCTGTCAAGTTCAGAGTCCCGGAGATTATCCTCGCTTATGTAGTAAAGCATGGGGCCAATCTTGAAATGCATGAGGGCGGCCCCGCCGTAGGCCATGGCGATGCCGCACTTGATCGCATACAGGCCGCCATCCTCAGTCTCTGCCAGCTTGATGCTGCTGGAATCAATGGCGGCCACCATCGCGTTCTCTTTGATGGGCCTGACCGTGGTTATTGTTGTTGCGCAATAAGCAGAACCAATCTTTGACTCCCAACCATTTGCCGGAACCAGGCTTTTGTCATCGGAGTTGAATATGATTTTCTTCCCCCTCAGTTCGTCCAGCTTGGGTGCAAGACACCTGCTTACCGATTCCGCGATGCCGAAATCCTCCAAGTTCATGGTTGCGAGCGAATTTAATTGTGCAGTCATGTTGGTCAACAATAAATGCGGGCACAATTATATTAATATTGCGCAACATGAACAATATGGCCAGCAACAGGTTTATCAATAGCTTTGCAAACGAGATGGTTGTGAGCTCTGGCCGGCCCGCAGACGAGGTCAAGATCAAGCTAAAACACGGCGATTGGGAGGTCGAAATAACCTGCTCAGAAGGCAAGGTCAAACAGATGGTGGAAGCCGTCCTTTCCAGCGTGGATTCAGCCAAATTCCTCGACCCTGCAATAAAGGGACAGATTGAAGAATTAAGGCGCGAGGTAGAATCCCTCAAGTCAAGACCGGTCGAACTCTCCATTCCCAAGGTGGAAAAGCCCGCGATCAAAGGTGGTACTACGTGCCGGGGGCTTCTTGAATCCCTCTGGTACGAGGGGTATTTTATCAGGGAAAGATCTCTTGCTGACGTTCATGAAGAATTGTCAAGAAGGGGCTACAACTATGACCGGACAGCCGTGTCGCATTCCCTGACAGACATGGTCCGGGAGACCATCCTGACAAGGATTGGCACCATGAGAAACTATCGCTACATCCAAAAGAGGCCTGCCGGCGAGCAGTCCTTTACTGCTGACGCCCAGCCTTCTTCGCAATCGTAGAATTCAGCCAGTGTATTCCGGCAGTGGTTATCCTGTACTTGCTTGTTTCCGTCTCGTCACGAGCAACGTGGCCGGCCTTGACCATCTCTGATATTCTGGAGCTCACGGACTTGGGGTTGAGCGCAGTCATGGCGTGTATCTCGGATACCTGGATGGCGTCATCGCTGGTCTTGCCCAGTTCCCTAGCTATTCTGGCGGCAACCAGCTGGAGCGCCACCATGTCCTTGTCGGACAGCCTGACGTCGGAATCTGGAATCACCCGTGGGCCTTCCGGGGTTATCTTGATCAGGTGCGAGTAGGTCTCTATAAGCTCTGTAACCGGGTAGTTGAGCGATATCCTTCTGGCCAGGTCCATGGCCGGGATCTGTTTTGAAAGAAAGTTAAACACCGAGGTCATGACCGATTCTGCTGTGCCGTTGAATTGCACGCTGACGTCGCCCAAAGTTACGGAGACGTTGACGGTGCTTTTGTCGGTCTGACTCATTTTCTCGTTCTAACATCCCATCCGCATATATATTGAATTCGGCTAGACGATGAATCTTTTCCTCTTCTCCTTTAGGCGGTGCAGAACGTATGTCCCAGCCAGCAGGCCTGCAGATACCGCGATCATGACAAAATTCAGAAACATGTTTTCGTCTGCACCAGAGCACGTTACCTGTCCTGTGGCACATCCGGCGCCAAAAAATATCCCGTTCCAGGCCGAATGGACCAGCACTGCAAACCAGCCCTTGCCACTGATCCAGGTTCTGAGGCTGAAAAAAAGCGACGGAACAACGAACAACCAGTTCCCAAACGCCAGGCTGCTCAGTTCAAAGTTTGTTGTATTGAATATGTGCAATGCAGCCCATATGGCGCCTGTCAGAAGAACAGAATAAGCATGGCCAAACACGTAAAACGGGATTCCAAAGAATAACGATTCTTCTATGGGCCCGGCAAGCAAAACCGTCAAAAGTGATCTGGGGACACTCGGCTCTTCGTAGTCTGGAATCAACACTCCGAGTATGGCAGTGCCAACAAGAAGAAGGCCAACTCCTACCCCGTGGTAGAACAGCAGCATCTTTACCAGGTAGCCAATGGATGTATGCCTGTATTTTGAAAGCCACGATCTCGGGTTAAAGTCTGCCCACTCATCGGCGAATCTTTCTTCTGCCAACATCCTCAGGCAAGAATTTGCGACAAAAGAACGTTTCTAGGCTGGCGGTTTATGCCTTGACTATCTTTTCCAGCTTGTCCTTGAGGGCGGCGTTGATCTTTTGGCCGTCAACCTTGCCTCTGAGGACGGCCATGCTTCTTCCCATGAGCATGCCAAGCGCGTTCATGCCTTTTTCTTGCACGGCTGCCATGTTGTCGGCTATGACTTTGTCAAGCGCGGCGCTCAACTCCTCGTCGCTTATTGAGGAGACTCCCAGAACCTTGATGGCTTCATCAACGGTCTTGCCTTCCTTCTTCATGAGCTTCTCAAAAATCAACACCGCGGATTCCTTTGCTATCACGCCCTTGTCCAGCCTGCTAAAGATATCCACAAGAATGCTGTCGGTCAGGACTGCAGGATCAAGGCCCTGCCGCTGCAGGCTTGTCAGGTCCTCGGTAATCTTTGACGCGATGAAGGTTGGTTGCACCCTTGTCCTGCTTACAATCTCCTCAAACACAGAAAGATAATTCGAGTCAAAGATCTGGCTCGCCAGCTTTTTGTTAAGGCCATACTTGCTTGCAATCCCGTCTATGACCTCGTCCCATGATTTTGGAACCTTGTCGGCAAGGGAGGCAAGCAGGGCTCCGGTCACTGGAAATGTTGGAATGTCAGTTTCCGGGTACATTCTGGCAGCCCCGGGCCTGGGTCTGCTGAAAACCGTCTTGCCGTCGATGGTAGCGGCCCGTGTTTCTGCAGGTACGCCGGCAAGGGCTGCCTTTAGTCGCCGGATGATGGCATCAATGGCAAAACCGATCTTGTCAGCCGAGCCGCCGACCATTACAAACGCATCGCTGTCGCTTAGATGGAGTCTTTCTCTGACTGCCTCGACTTCTTCTTTTGAGATGCCGTAATTGGGGAGCTCGTCTGAATGAAATACGCCGCCAAGGCCATAGAACCTGACCAGCTCGCCAAGCTCCTTGCCAAGCCTGATTCCGGGGTACGGCTCAAATCCAATCAATCCTGCAAAACCTGGCAGCCGGATTGCCCTAAACAAGCCGGATTCCAGGATCTTTTTTGCCATCTTGGACGAGGACCTGGCAAGTATGTCTGTAACTTCTTCGATCCTGTCACCAATGGTTCGCTCATCGATCTTTTTGAGTTTGTCTGCAATAACGATCAGGCCGTGCTGCCGGAGCTTTTCATGCTCGATGACCTTGATCAGCTGGTCAAGCTGCTGCACGCCTTTGACCTCGACTACTGCGCCGCCCATGATGGATACGTTGACGTCCTGCCTGATGCTGCCCAGACCTCGTGCAACCCGTTTGCTGGCACGAAGCAGTCTGCCAAGGGTAAGGGCAACCTGCATTATCTCTTCCGACTCTCCGCTCACCGGTTCCAAGGCGATCTCGACAAGCGGGACGCCAAGCCTGTCAAGGCCGTACCTCCTGACGCCGCTTTCATCTGAAATCAGCTTGGAAGCGTCCTCTTCAAGGCATATGCTCTGAACACCTACCTGCTTGCCGGCCACCTCGATATAGCCGCCGGCGGCCACAAGCATGGTGCGCTGAAAGCCGCTGGTGTTAGAACCGTCGATGACTATTTTGCGCATGACGTGGATCTCGTCCATGATGCGTGAGTGAAGCGCAAGGGCAAAAATGAGAGCAGTTTCCAAAGCCTCCGAATTGACCTCGTGGGGTGGCTCCTCGTCGGCCTCCACCAGGCAGCTGGAACCAGAGGCCGCGTGGTACTCCACTGACTTCATCTTGCTGAATTCAAACATAGCTGCCGCGTCGTAGGCGCCAAGCTCGCTTTGAGTGGGGCGAAGCCTTCGCGTAAAAACACTATCATACTTTTCAGCTTCCTGGCAGCTGCAGCTGCAGAACAGCTTGCTTTTCGTGGCCAGCTGCTGATGGATCTCAAAGCCGACCTTGAGATCCAGATCTGGAACTGTCTCGACTGTCACGGCATCTCAGAAAAGAGTCTGCCGGATGTATTAAGCCTTGCCTAGATGGCCTCTGCAGAAGAGATCTCGCCGGCAATGTTCTGCAGCATCAGCTTCTTTGCATCTTCCGTGCTATCTGAATTGGCAAGGGCCCACATTGCCTTGACCGTGGCTGTTTCTGATGTCATGTCTGACAGTGGCAGCACGCCAATATCTAAAAGGTCTCTTCCTGTATCGTACACGGTCATCCTTACTCTGCCCCAGATGCATTGCGACGTCATGCACACCATCAATCCTGCATTTACGGCCTTCTTCAGGCTGGAAAAGCAGTCGCGGCTTACATGGCCCAATCCCGTACCTTCCAGTATGATGGCTCTGTAGCCAGAACCGACTGCATTATCTATCAGCGCTGGGTTGAAACCCGGATAGTACTTTAGCAGCATGACTCTGCCGTCAAAAGAAGATCTAAGGATCAATGACCGCTTCCTTGAAATCAACTTGGCCTCGTTTGCCTGCATTTCTATCGCCCCGTTCCTGATGATGGCGGCCGGGTTGACACCTATGGACTCAAATGCATCGCGTCTGCTTGTGTGGTTCTTCCTTACCCGCGTTCCGATATGGATTGCTATAGCATCATCGGAGCTGCCTGCATGCATTGCCACAAACACCCCTGCCGTTTCTGCTTTGGCCGCAAATACCGTGGCGCCAAGCAGGTTAAGCGCCGCATCTGATGACGGCCTGTCCGACGAGCGTTGCGCCCCCACAAGCACTACGGGCACGGGCAGGTCCTGCAACGCAAAGCTGAGCGCGGCAGCGGTGTAATGCATGGTGTCAGTGCCATGCGAGATGATTATTCCCTGGTATTTCCTATCTCTTACCTTGTCGGCCACTTTTTCGGCCATCGCCGTCCAATGATCCGGCCTGAGGTTTTCGCTGTACTCGCTCATGAGTACCTCTGGATCAACTGCGGCATAACCGGCCAGCTCGGGAACCGAAGAATACAGTTCTGATGCAGTAAGGGCCGCCCGGACCCCTCCGGTCCGGTAGTCGATCTTGCTGGCTATGGTTCCTCCAGTGCTGATAAGCGCGACCTTTGGTTTTGTGCTATCCTCCTCAATCCTGACCTCTGCCTGAACCGGCGGAGACTTTTTTGCATCGATCTTGGTGATGGATCTTATCCTGGATATCTCTACTCCGGTATTGTATCCGCTTTTCAGCTTGATGACGATATAGTTCCTGCTAGCAGATTCATAGCGGGGCATCAAAATCCCGGAAATCTCGCCGTCCACGGTGGCCACTGTTATGCTATCGCCCACCGCCACGCCGTATCTGGACAAAAGTTCAATGCTGGCGTCCTTGTAGCCGCCGGTATCCACAGACAATGCTTCGGGATTCTAGCAATTCATATATTAATAAATCGAGTTCATGAGCGCTCTTTGATTTCGATGTTTCTGGATTCCAGGATCTTTAGGATCGCCTGTTCTATGTCTTTGACAGAAATGATGCCAAAATCCCAGGCATCGATAAAGTTACGGAATTCCTGCTCCAGAAACTTGGCAGTATCCTGAAACTCGGCCATCTTGGTCAGTGTGTCTGGAGATCTGTATCCCTTGGCCACCATTATCGGGCAACGCTGGTCGCCGCCGATGGGTATGTACCACGCGTTCTTGGCAAATTCATAGCGGCCATCGTTTATCACGTTGTACATGCGAATCAGTTCCTCGTTGGTCAGCTTTTGCATGTCAGAAAACCATGGCTGGCCTTCCATGTCTGCAATCCTGTTCGGTTTTGCGTTGTCCTTGCCAAACACACTGTATTCTGCAAATGGGATGAAAATATACTTTCTAGTGGTGGCCGTGCCTGCTGTCCTTTGCCGAGATGGCCTTGAGCCTTGCCTGCCCGCCGATCCTGTCTATAACGCCAGCAACTGGGCCTGGTACAAGCTCCTTCCAATCGTTGCCCATGACCATTCTCCTTCTTACTTCTGTGGCTGACATCTCTTCGCGGTTGTAAAGCGGCGCTTCAACAGTCCTGATGTTTCTCTCGCGGAAAAGAAGAAGCGTGAACGGGTCGTTGGCAAAAACCACGTCGTACGCGGGAACCAGCATGTCCACCTGCCGCGTCCACAGTGAATGAACCTCGACGTCCGGGACCGGTATTATGAGTACCTTTCTGACATCGACCTTGCCATCGCTGTCAAGGGTTGACTTGATCATCTCTATGCGCTCGCCGGCCGTAAACGGGTTTTGTGCTTCATGACTTTTCTGTGCGCTCCCAACAACTATGATCAACTGGTCCACCGACTGCAGCGCGTACTTGACGGTGGCAAGGTGCCCGTTGTGGAACGGCTGGAACCGGCCGATGAAAAGCCCTCTGGTCAACTATTGAACGCTCCTCCGCCGCTTATTTAAAGCAATTTTATCGGTTAACATATAAGAGCAGCGCAGAGCTCAGCCACGTACGCGATGGCAGACCCGATAAGGATAGACGGTTCTCAGGGCGAAGGTGGCGGCCAGATACTGAGGACCAGCATATCGCTTTCAGCCATAACCGGCAAGCCGGTAGAAATAGTCAACATCCGCTCCAAGAGGCCGAATCCCGGTCTTAGGCCGTCTCACCTGACTGCCATCAAGGTGATGGCCGACCTCTTTCACGCCAAGGTTGACAACCTGCAGGTGGGTTCAGACTGGGTCCGATTTCATCCATCCGACAGATTTGCCGGCGGCTCCATCAAAGTGGACATTGGAACTGCCGGGAGCATACCGCTGACCCTGATGGCCGTGGTGCCGGCGGTATCCTTATCCAACAACGGTGTGGAGATCGAGATCACCGGCGGAACCGACGTCAAGGCAAGCCCCACCATCGACTATGTGGGAAACGTTGTTTCCAGAGCCTACCAGGAGGCTGGAATCAAGTTTTCTGTGGAAGTGTTAAAAAGAGGATACTATCCCAAGGGCGGGGGCAAAGTAAACTGTGTAATAGAGCCGTGCAAGACTGTTGCCCCGGTCGAGTACCTGAACAGCAGGCTAGTCGAGCCGAAAATCATCAGTGTGTGCAGCATGCTGCCAAAACACGTTGCAGAAAGGCAGGTATCTTCTGCCCTGCTTGTTCTGGAAAAGAACGGCATACGATGCCACAACTATTCCCGGTCACTTGAGCAGTCATTGTCTCCGGGCTCTTCCATACTGGTGTACTCTGTTTCTGAATTTGGCGGCCCATACATCGGCGGCGATAGTATCGGGGAGCTCGGCAAGCGGGCAGAAGCCGTGGGACAGGAGGCGGCAGAGCGATTCCTTGAAAGCAGCCTGGCTGGCGCAGCCATAGACCCGCATCTTGCAGACATGCTGGTTCTGCCGCTAAGCCTGGCCAGGGGGACATCAAGATACAGGATACCGCGAGTTACAGAGCATCTGCGGACCAACCTTGAAGTCGCCAGCAGGATTCTTGGCTGCAGATACGACATACAGGCATCGGAGAAAGGCTTTCTCGTAACGATAAGCGGAGGACTAGATTCCCCCGCTGTCAAGTAATGCCGCAATAAGCAGTATTATGACGGACAGGATAACGATGATCCTTCCAAGGTGGATTATCTTGGAGCGCACAGACTGTATGTAGACATTGCCGGCGTTGCCAGAAAGTATCTTGCGCTCCATCTCTGCATTCAGAATCCTGACGTGGACCACGTACGCGCCTACCGTGGCAAGGACCAGAACTATCTTGATAAGAAGCAAGATCCCGTAGCCTGATTCAAGGAGTGCAGAAGGCTGCGAGATGAATGCCCGGGAATTGTATATGCCGCTGACAATCAAGATGGCAAACGCCGGCATGGTTATCTTGTTAAACTGGCGGCCCAACTTTACCATCAGGCCCACGAGCTCTTCTGTAGATCTGGTGTAGGATTTCAGCACTGGAACGGCCACCGCCGCTATGAAAATAGAGCCGCCGACCCATATTGAAGCGCATATTAGATGCACCCACGTGACCAGGCCGTCAGCAACAGCCATCGCCTGAATCACGTTCTGGCATTATATTATCGATGCTGCCAGAAAGGTTTTAATCCGCTTCCGGGTCAGAGCCATTGTAGTGATCATAGGTCCACGCCGAATCGTTCTGATCGGAGCAATAGCAGCTGTTGCAGCCACCATAATCCTTCTGCCCCTTATATTTGCCCAGACTGCACCGGACTTGAATAAAGTAGACGTACGCCTGTCCAAAGTAAGCGTGACAAAGGCAGATGCGGATAAGATCAACCTTAAAGTGGTATTCACCCTTACCAACCCCACGGAACAAACCGCAACAACATCAAAGGTTGAATACGAGCTCTTTGCAGACGGCATCTCGCTTGGCCAGAGCACCCTGTCCTATGAGGACATACCCCCTAACGGCAGGCCGGCAATTTTCGGAAATGGAACTGTAGATGTCTCACATCAGTTCGTATTGGAACACTCTGATAAGCTGGCCGACATATACAACAAGATACAAAATGACGCCCAGAATGTCAAATGGATGGCAAGGGGTACCGCCCAGATAGAATCAACGCTGACAACGGTGCCTAAGGCATTCGAGAACGAAATATAGTCAGGCGCTCTTGGGCTTTAGGACCACCCTCATTCCGCCCTCCCCCTTTGCGGAGATAAACAGCTTCAAGACCTCTCCTGTCTCTGCGCCGCCGCTGATCCAAAGTTCGATGGAATCAATCTGGAACTGTTTGAACCAGTCCGCTATCTGGTCTATGCTTGCAGCAAACCCGCCGATGGTCTTGCTGCCCACGCCCCTTGTAGTGACCTTTTCTTCTTCGCCAAAAACCAGCTGAACCTTCTTTTCTGCCATATCCGTAGACTCTATTACATGCACTTAAGAATTTGGCCATGACAATAGCTGTTAAATATCATGGGTTGCGACGGAAGATCATGCAACAGCTATTCGGTGTTTTTGCCGCGCACAGCCCGGAATCATGTCCTCTGAACAACAAGACCAGCAAAGACATACTGATTCAGATAGACAACAACCTCGAGGAAATAGCCACCAAGCATAAAATATCAAAAGTTGTTGGCTTTTACTTTTCAGTTCTGGAACATCAGTGGATAATAATTCTTGAAGCCGAGAGCGCACATGAAATCGAGATGTTCTGCATAGAGGTTGGCATATCCTCCTACAACACCGTCAAGATAGTGCCGCTGAATGAGTTTGGGGTAGTAATGAAGCGAATCAAGGGCACATAGGTCAAGCGGGCCCGAAGG
>JBBISN010000006.1:0-50227 GCA_037441265.1 Nitrososphaera sp.
TTAAGTAACATTATGTACAATGATGATTATTATAATAATAATATTTCATGATATAGGGCCATTATATGTAAATTTTTGTCTACAAGCGTTCTCCATAAAATACCGAAGTGGAGGGGATGGGATTTGAACCCATGACCACCTGCGTGTAAGGCAGGTATCCTAACCAGTCTAGACAACCCCTCCGACGGTTTGCAGGTCAGTCTGACAGATCGATATTAATAGTATTTGAAGCTCATGAAACTGAAATTACAGATATATACCGCAAAAGAAAATCGCTATTGAGATGTTTTCCGATCCGAAGAGGTTTCCCCTACGTCCGGTTTTGGCGATCGCGTTTTTTGCATCGATGCTGATCGTTGTCCCGGCTCTGCCCGGAGCGTTTGCGCACGGCGGTATGCAGCCACCGGCCGCAGATTTTGGCGGCAAGAAGGCAAGTCTCTTTCTAAAGCTTGACCCGCCGGTGGTGACGGATGCGAGCCAGCCGGTCTTTATCACTGCAAGGTTCTTTGACGAGAATACTAATGAAAATTTCAAGGAAGTGACATACAGGATATTCTTCATGAAAGACGGAAAGGAGATCCCCATTTCCACAGAAGGTGGAATGTTTGGCGGACAGGGCTTCTTTTATGATCCTAACGGCAACCTGCTCATCAAGATAATTCCAGAGAAAACCGAGGCAGCGGTTGCAAAAGGTGAGCCAGAATTTCAGTACGGAGGCGTATGGAACAGAGGCCAGCCTGTCGAAGTTCGCGGCCCCATCTTTACAGAACCGGGCCTTTACAACCTGTTTGTAGAGATACACACTGTAGGAACCACCAGGACGCAGGTAGAGCCAGTATTGAAGTACGACGTATGGGTAACTCCAGGAAGGGAGCAGACCATCGATGTACCATTCAACGGCCAGACCCAACAGGTAAAGGTCAGAAACTATTACGGCGCCATCGACGACTCCAGCTACGACGAGGCCACCAAGACCATCAAGTTCTCCATGCCCTTTGACTGGAACTCAGACATGGTCGGCAGGATTGGCATGCTTCACACAGAAGTGTTAATTCCAAAAGCACTCTCTGATTTTGACAAGGAATCCCTTCACGGCACCGTCAACGGCATAGAGACGCCAGTCTTTGTGGACAACTTTGGCGCGGATGAAACAGTGGTTCACTTCACCATCTCAAAGCAGCACCTTGCAAATCTGGCAAACCAGATCAAGTCAGAAGACAGAACCCCGTCTCAGGCGGTGTTCACGCTCAGCCCGCCGGACCCCGAAAACATGGTAGGCATAATGCAACTTGATGCAGACTCGAGCAATTACAAAGTCACTTTAACCGTTCCACAGTCCATCTTCCCGGAGCAGCCGATTCCGTTTGGCGTCAAGATCGCCGACAAGGACGGCAACCCCAAGTCTGCAGCAACCTACGAGTTGGTCTTGCTCGATAACCAGGGCAAAGAGATTTCCCGCAGTGGTGGTGTAACAACCCCCGAAGGCATATCCTCGCAGGATGTCACGTTCAACGCGCAGGGCTCTTTCACAGTCAGGGTAGAGAAGATCAACGCTTCCGGAGAATCGGTCCAGTCAAGCATTCAGGTGGTCCCCGAATTCCCGGTGGGCATTGCTTCCATGGTAGCGGCAGTCGGCATGATGGCCGTCATCTTCTACATCAGAAGGTCCAAGAGGTCCTAAAACCCCTCCCACTTTTTTGGGCAAAGCGTATTAGTTACGAAGGCAGTCTTTTTATCATGCAGGAAGATTACCGGGAACTTTCAAAGCAAGAGCTTGACAATAGTCTGTCAGAACTTGCAGGCTGGAAGGTAATCAACGGCAAACTCAACAAGACATTTGAGTTTGAAGACTTTGCTCAGGCCTTTGCCTTCATGACGCGGGTTGCCATCGAGGCTGAAAAGCTGAACCACCATCCGGAATGGTTCAACGTCTACAACCACGTCTCGATAGACCTTGTCACGCACGATATCGGCAACAAGATAAGCAACTATGACGTGATGCTGGCAAGAAAGATAAGCGAGATATACGGCAGCTGAATTATTCTGAGTGCTGGTTCAGACCCCATCTGGACCGGATGCGCTCTTCAAGTTTGTAAAAGAGGACCCTGTCCACGGCCATGCCGATGACAAAGATGACTATCATGGTGGCCATAATCCAACCCATGTTTATGAACTCCCGGCCCACGCTGAGGATGTGACCCAGACCGACAAGGGATATGAGGATCTCTGCCCCAATAAGCGCATGCCAGGCAAAAGACCAGGCCTGGCGGACGCCTATTATCAGAGACGGTGTTGCCGCCGGGATCATCACATGGCGGAAGAGTGCAAAGCCCGTTGCCCCCATGTTTCTTGCGGCCCGCAGGTAAATCGGCGGGATGTTTCGGATCCCGCTGTAGGTGGACATCATTACTGAAAAGACGGAGCTTATCACCAGCACAAAGAGTATGCCAAAGTCGTTAAAGCCGATCAAAAGGATGGTAAAGGGCACCCACGCAATGCTGGGGAAGGACTGCAGGCCTACCGAAAACGACCCCATGGTTTTGCCAAAGTCCTTGAAGCGGACCATGGCAAGTCCGACGGCGCCGCCTATGATCAGGGAGATGGCAAAGCCTGCCAAAAGCCGGCCCATGGTGACAAGAACCCCGATTCCAAGCTGGCCTCCAACTGCCAGATCGGCAAAGGATTTTGCCACGAACAGCGGCGACGGCAGCGATGCCTGCGGGAAGATCCCAAGCAGATAGATCACCTGCCAGACGCCGCCAAATGCGGCCAGGAACAGGGCTATGCTGGCAACATCGTTTATCGTTGATTCTTTTTTGATTGGTTGCGGTTCTGCTTCAGCCTTTTGCAAATTTAATCCCTGTTAAAGTATCCGGTTGTTACAGGCCATTGCATTTGATCCAATATAACCGGCATCATATGCGCAATGTATGAGCATTATGCGAGATTTTGGCGCATTCTACAGAGCCGGCAGGCCCTTTTCCTCAAGAACCTGATTTAACAGCCGCATGTCAAACATGCCATCAAGATCGGGCTTTACGTCTCCAAGGAGTCCCACTTTAAACGCATCGCCGGCCGCCTTGCTTACGGACTCTTTAAGCGGGTCGTACGTGAACTCCATCCTACCCAGTGCGTCAAGAAGATATTCGGATGGAATCTTGCTTCCAAGTGTCTTTTCAATCTCGACGTTAAACGCCCGCATGGCCTCTTCTTTGTGAGTGTTTATCCACAAAGTCTCGTCCACGTGCGCGGAGAGTAGTTTTTTTATGGTGTCCGGGTTGTTTTGCAGGTAATCTGCCCGGCAGATGATAAGCGAAGTCGCGAATTTCCCTTCCGGCCACAGGTTCCGCTCATCGAGGAATATGTGTGCGTTGGCTTCCCTCACCAACCTTGCGCCCCACGGTTCTGGAACCCATGCGCCGTCAACCTCCTTTTTAATCATGAGCGTCAGTATGTCTCCAGGCTTTGCAGGAACTATTTGCGGGTCGCCGCCAATAAGCCGGACGTCGTAGCCGTTGTCATGGAGAAAAGTCCGGAGGGCGACATCCTGTGTATTTCCAAGCTGGGGCGACGCCAGTTTCTTTCCTGCCAGGTCATTGACCGAATCGATGCCGGCATCGTTTCTGACGACAAAAACCGCGCCGCCGCTTGAGACCCCGGCGATCACTTTTATCTGCCCGTTTGAGGCCATGTATCCGTTTATCGCAGGGTTGGGCCCGACGTATGCGACGTCGATCTGCCCTGCAAGGAGCGCCTCGACAGCCGCCGGCCCGGCGTTAAAGATCTGCCGCTCAACTCGGATGTCGCCAAGCTCCTTTTGGTAGTCGCCATTTCCAACCCCGATGACTGCCTGGGCGTGGTTAAAGTTGGGAAAGTAGCCGATCCTAAGGACATCTGACTGCCTAGAACTGGTCCGGTCAGATGAGAGAAGCGGCTTGTCGCTGAGCGCCAGAGAAGAGCCGACGACAAAGATCACTATCGCGGCTGATATGCCCAGCTTGACCTTTGAATCCACCTGCAATCTAGCAATCTTGGAGCAATATAATTGACGTCAAATGTGACGCAAACCTAGAAATATATGCAGATTCTGCACATATCATAATCATGCTGGATGGCCTTGTCAAGAACAGGGTTGACTCAAAAAAGCCCCGCAGGGAGGGCCTAACGTGCACCATAGACAGGCTGCAGAGCGTTGACCGCGAGAATTTTTCCATACTCGCGCCCTTTGTTGACATTGTCAAGATCTACGGGGCCTTTCCGCTTCTGGCATCCGAGGATGGGTTGAAGAAAAAGATCAGGTTCTACCAGGACTTTGGGATCAAGGTCTCGACGGGAAGCACCATCACGGAATTTGCAATCATTGAAAACTCGTTTGAAAAGTTTGTAAACGAGGCTTCCGGCCTTGGATTTGACATCATAGAGATAGGCGAGAACAGCCTTGACCTCACCATGGAGCAGAAAAAGAAGGTAGCACAGGTTGTCAAGGCTGCAGGCCTGGACTTTCACTGGAAGGTAGGCAAGAAGGATCCAAGGCATCAGCTTGGCATCGACAAGACGCTTCAAAAGATAGACGAGGCAGTCAAGCTGAACTCCAACAAGGTAGTACTTGAGGCAAACGAGGGGGTAAACGTCGGCATATACGACGAGAAGGGCCTTGTCAAGTGGAGTTTTGTTGGCGCCATCACCAACGAATACCCTCCATCCACGTTCATTTTCGAGGCTCCCCTTGAATCGCAGCAGTCTGCCCTGATCGCCGAGTTTGGGCAG
The DNA here is from genome assembly GCA_037441265.1 of Nitrososphaera sp. Taxonomy (GTDB): domain Archaea; phylum Thermoproteota; class Nitrososphaeria; order Nitrososphaerales; family Nitrososphaeraceae; genus Nitrososphaera. The sequence goes on from JBBISN010000006.1 coordinate 4,768, forward strand.
CGCGTGAACCTTGCCGAGATACACCAGGACTCCATAGCATCGGTTGAGTCCCAGAGGCGAGGCTTTTTGTCAAAATCGGCTTTCGGCGTCTCGTACATCCGCCGAAACCCGGAGGGAGGCCCGGCGTCCAAATTCATCTACTACATAATCAAGACAAAGCACCCCATAGAGCAGGGCGAGCTGATGAATCTAAGCCACCTGCCAAGAAGGACCGTGCAGGCGGCGGTAGACGACCTCAAGCGACAGGGTCTGGTCATAGAACGCAACAGCCTTGAAGACGCAAGGAAAAAAGTCTACCTGCCAGTCCAGTCAGACTGGCTTTGAGCGGTATGCCAGCAATGCTGCAATGGTCTTGCAGTCCTGTATCTGGCCGTCAAGGCATTTTTTGACGGCGCTGTCAAGCTTGACCTTCCTGACAATGATGTTTTCGTCGTCGTCTCTTTCCCGCTTGCTCTTTATCTTCCGGAGGTTCGTGGCCACGAATAAATACATGAGCTCCGTGTCGTAGCCAGGGGCCAGGTACCACTTTAAAAACGGCCGTAAATCGCCGGTGCACCCTATCTCTTCATCCATTTCCCTTGCAGCTGCCTGCTCTGGCGTCTCGCCGTCCTCTATCTTGCCGGCCGGGATCTCTAGCAACGTCCTGTCGGCAGCGCGCCTGTACTGCGTGACGAGAATAACGCTATCACCGGAAACAGGTATGATGCCTACCGACGGCCGATGCTCAACAATCTCTTTTTCAACCTGCCGGTTGTTGAGCAGGAATTTGTCTTTGCGCAGGGATATGACACCGTCGTACAATTTCTTGCTTTCAATTAGCCTGACTGACAATGCATCATTTGTTAAGAGATGGATTAATTACTGATTCGTTAAAGATATTGTACGTGCTGCAATCGGGATATCCGATTGACCGTATTGCTGCTAATTCTTTAATAGTTCAGGGACACAATCTCAAGGGATGAAAGCCGGTGTACTTTTGCCCAACATAGGTCAGTATGCTACAAAAGAAAATGTTCTTTACGTTGCAAAGGAAGCTGAGAGAGAAGGTCTTGATTCTGTGTGGGTAATAGACCGGTTACTCTGGCCCATAAAACCCCAGACGCCCTACCCCGCGACTCCCGATGGCTCTCTTCCAGCAGAATATCTCCATGTATTGGATCCGCTGGAGACGCTCACCTACTTGGCCGGCAACACCGAGCGGATTTCCCTGGGAACCAGCATTGTTGACATGCCGTATTATAGCCCGGTCTTGCTTGGAAGACTTTTTACCTCGCTTGATATTCTGTCAGGCGGACGTGCTATTGCAGGTCTTGGACTAGGTTGGTCTAAAGACGAGTTTGACGCTTCAAATGTACCGTACAGTAACAGAGGAGCGAGAGCAGATGAATTTCTTGAGGTGTTAAAGCGCATCTGGACTGACGAGGTAGTCGAGTACAAGGGCCAATTTTATAACGTGCCTCCATCGAAGATTGGCCTAAAGCCCCTGCAGAAGCCGCATCCTCCGATATTGCTAGGCGGGTTCACTGGAAAGGCATTCTCCAGGATAGCAAAGTACGCGGACGGCTGGATACCCATAGCTGGTTTTGGGCCGCTTGGCCAGCTTGCGCAGGCCATAAACAGCTTACGCGAGGAGTTTAGAAAGGCAAACAGAGACCCTTCAAAGGCTCGAATATTCATGCTAACATATCCAAACGTGTTGGACTCGCCGGCTCCTGACAGTAGATCACCTATGACCGGCACCATTGATCAGATTGGAAGTGACATACAGCAAATCAAAGACATGGGTGTGGAGCACATCATGTTCGGCCATGTTTTCTCTTCCATTGGTGCAGATATGAAAAAAACAGTTGATGTAACAAAACAGCTTGCAAGGTTTGCTAGATAGGCAGAGCTGGAATACCGACTCGATACGGAATCAGGCGCTGTGCCAAGATACGACCTTTTGCGGCCTGATTACAATCCAGACATCGCTCAAGCCGATAACCCGGTATTGAGGATATCTTGCCACAAGTTTTTCGTACAACCCAGAGATTGGGAGGTCATTTGATGACGTCACTGATGCTCTGCCTTGTATCATTACAAAAGAGAGCTTTGTCCAATCATCTGAATATTCGTCTATCAGCAAACACACGTTAGGGTTGCTTCGGATGTTTTTCACTCTTTTCAGTTCTTCAGGGCCAACGGCCTTCTTTTTTTCGTCGATGGGAAGAAAGAATTGACTGCCATCGAAAACGAACACCACAGGCACTAAATGCGGTATGGATCCGGAATCGATGGTTGCTAGTCGTGCGACCCTGGCTCTTTCCACGAATTCTACAATATCTCGTCCAATATCCATGCCGTCTTTCGGACTATTATTCCCAAGTTGTTTATTTAACGTAGTAAAATACTTGGGCGCCGCGGATACTTTACAAGAAAACAGCATGAAAATAGCGAAAAACGCTTGTTGATGCCTCTGCAAGGAACGCTTCTCATTTAATTGCCATGCAGTGCAAGCTAACGGCGTAAATACTCGATAAATGTCGTTAACGCAATGAATATCGTCTGTCCGCAATCTGATATGGTAATCGCGAAAACCTGCGGATGTAGAGAGACGGGCAAGCAAAGGGTAGCGTATGCCCTTTCTGGAGATTTTCACAGTCTATGTATGGACAAGAAGGATGTCCTGCAGGCTGAAATACAGGCCTGTGAAAAACTTTTGAGATTTGCAAGCGATTCTGAAAAAAGGGTTATCGAGAAAGAGATAGCAGAACTAAGGATGGTGCTAGATCTGATGCCATGAGGCCCCTTGAAGACTCTGCAAGACTCTATAGAAACAAGGCAAGAAAGGCCAGTTTCATAATCTGTCAATTGTGCTACTGGTGTGCATCCTATCTCAAAGCAGACAGTGATTTTCCAAGATGCAAATGCTGCAGAAATGAGATTGTTGACGCCCTACCCATATCCGACGAGGAATTCTACAAACAAGACAGCCGCATCCAGCCTCCAGTATATCAGATGACATAGCTGAACGAGAGTCCTACTATTAGGTAATTTTATATCCAATCCAGAGCTTTTTGGATCTGTGGAGTTCATCGACGGTGAAGGCAACATAATTGTGCCCAAAGCTGTCAGGCCGATAATTGATCTCGACGAGACCGTGCTGGGCAGCAAGAAGAACGCCAAAAAGCAGTACAGGTACGGCAACCTCCACATACGAGAATATGACAGCCATTACACGGTTCATGCTGACAGGATAGACCCGCGCAAGAACCCGATAGGCCACCTGCTGGTGGATGCGCCGGAATACGTTGTAGCTTCTATGGCTGCTGTGATGGTTGGAAGGCATGTAGGCATGGAGGTTTACCGCAGGAAAAGAAAGGAGGGCAAGGACGCCAAGAAGGCCCTTGCCGACGCAGTGGCCGCCGGGCTGGTGGCCGGGTCGTCGACGGGCAAGATTGTTCACGCAGCTGCTGAATCCCTCAAGAAAAACGGGCAGGTTGACTGACTCTGGAAAGTCCAGCCCGTGTTGGAAAACCGGCGGATCAGGAACTGAAAACCACCGCGTCAAGCAGGGCCACGGTCTATGCAAGGCCGTCAAAACTACACGTCGCCAAGGTGGTGCTTAAGCTGGTCCCCGTGATCCTGAATCTGAGGCGCGACCGGCGCGAGTGGGTCAGAAAGGAAGGCAGAAACGTCAACGAGGAAAAATACCGCAAGCATGCGGAACTGGTCTTAAAGACATTCATCGATCTCGGCCCGTCGTTTATCAAGCTTGGGCAGTGGCTTTCTTCGCGGGCAGACATCCTGCCGCAGCCATACCTTGAGGTGCTCTCAAAATTGCAGGACGATGTGCCGCCGGCACCCTTCTCCGAGATAAGGCCGATAATTGAAAGCGAACTGGGCAAGATAGAGGACGCGTTTGAGGAATTCAACCAGCAGCCGCTGTCCGGTGCTAGCCTCGGGCAGGTGTACCTTGCCAGGCACGCCGGAAAGCAGGTGATAGTCAAGGTCGGCAGGCCCAATATTGAACAGATAATCGCCAACGACATTTATGTACTCAAAAAGATCCTGCCTGTTGCGACCCGGTTCATTGATCCGAACCTGCGTTTCTCCGCCGAGGGGATGCTTGCCCAGTTCATAGAGACGATCCACGAAGAGATGGACTACAGGATAGAGTCCGAGAACCTGCTGACGATAAAGCGCAACCTGGCCGATGATCCGTCGGTGATAATCCCGGACGTCTTTCTTGAGAGAACCACGCAGCACGTGCTGACCATGGAGTACATACCTGGAATCAAGATAACCGACATTGCAGCACTGGATGCAAAAGGCATAGACAGGGCAAACCTGGTGATCAAGATCCACAGGCTGTTTTTCAAGATGCTTCTTCGCCACAGCATATTCCATGCAGATCCGCATCCAGGCAACATCTCCGTCGATGAAGATGCCAGGCTGATCCTGTACGATTTTGGAATGGTAGGCAGGCTTGACAACGAAACGCGGCTAAAGCTGATCAGGCTCTACCTTGCACTGGTCGACAAAGAGCCAGAAAGGACGGTAAACGTGCTGATAGAGCTTGGGACACTTGAGCCCACTGTCAACCGGTACGTCGTTGAAAAGGGGATCGGCCTTTCCATCCAGTCGATGTACGGCAGGCAGGTGGACAAGATGGAAGTAAAGGCACTGATGGACCTTGCCAACAAGACCATGAGCAGGTTCCCGTTCCGGCTTCCAAAGAACCTGGCCCTGTATATGAGGATGGCCTCAATCCTGGAAGGGATCTATCTGCACCACAAAGTCAAGTTCCAGTTTGTCAAGGTGCTTGCAAACCTGCTGGAAGAAGAAGGTCTTGTACGCGATGCATACATCGAGGAGGTCAAGGTCTCTGCCAAGCGCATTGCAAAGGGGATCGAGGCGTCCGTCAACATCGCTCCGCTGCTCAAGACGTATCTTGAGAACCAGCCCATGTTCAGGGCAGAAAAGTCTGGCAGCCCTATGCTTCCAGCAAGCATACTGGCTTCCGCATTGTTCATCGGCTCAGCCGTCATGCTACCGTACAACGCCATCCTGCCGTACGCTGGCTTTGCAGCTGCGGCCGCCGCAATAATCGTGGGCTACATAAAGAGAAGATGATTACGTTATGGGGATGCTTGTGGACGTCGTGGCCATGGGTATTCTGAGGACCACCACTCCATCGGTGTAGGTTGCCTTGCCAACGATCTTCTCGTCTTCCTTGACCGAGATGGGAAGGGCCACCTTCTTTTCTATCCTGGCTGGCCGGTGCCTCTGGTAAACCGTACCCGTAGCTTCTGACACTCTTTTGGCGCTGATAGAAAGGATGTTGCCCTTGATCTTGAGGTGGATGTCTTTTTTGTCAAAGCCGGGAAGGTCTATCATAACGGCCAGTTCGTTGTTATCCTCGACGATATCAATAGCAGGCAGGACAAACTCATAGAATTCTCTTGACCGGCTGTCAAGTTCTTTAGCAATTTCTCGGGCCATGTACTTTCCTATGCTCATGATCTAGTTTTGTTTGATTGGTATAAATCCTTTATTTATCCTAAAAGTAAAAATAGGCCGGCAAGATAGCAACGTGTAATGTACGCCGGTTCTTATGATATGCCCCGATGCAACGCCTGCGGCAAAGAGGTGCACCCCGGCGAACTGTCGGAAAGTTTCAGCTGCCCGGGTTGCAGGAACGCCAGAATTTGGCGCTGCGAAGGCTGCAAGGGCAAGTCCAAGAAATACCGCTGTTCTGCCTGCGGCCACGAGGGCAAGTGATCACGTCATCACTTTAAAGAAGTTCCGGACGAGTTCTCTCTGGTCCTGCTGAAACCCGATAAAGGCCTCTATCAGCTCCTTTTCTATGGCTATCTGCTTTGCGATCACCGGTCTGAGCTTCTTTGTGTCAAGCGGTGTGATGGAATCAACGGCGCCACTGCTGTAGGCATGGATGTACTCGTCGATTATCTTGAAAACAAACAGTGGAGCGCGGTCGATGAGCAAGAGCAGGCCTTCCTTCATGGCCTTGCAGCTGGAATCATCGGCGCCGATGGATGAGATGTATGATTTGAGCAGGCTCACGCGTTTTGGTCCAAGCTCCTCTATGGACGATGCAACCAGCAGGCCGGTATCCGTCAGGTCGTAGAACGGGACGCCCTCAAGCTGAAGCGCCTTTGGCCCTCTGCGCAGGGGAAGCCGGCCACCTTCCCTTACCACGCCGGCGGGTATCAAAACCTCGTCCAGGTCACGAAAGATTCCAGAGTAGATGTTTTGCCACAGAATACCGTGCTTTTCAGCTATAGCGTGGGCAATGGAGGTTCTGGTCCTGAGATCCGGGCTCTGTTCTGTGGCCAGATGGACTATGATGCCCCGCTGCCTCTTGGCCTCGCCTGTGAACTTGTTCCTGCGGGTCTTGAACGTGTCGAATATCGCAATGTTGGAGTGGTTATCTTTCAAATATTATCGCCCTGACCGGAGCCTCATTTTTTAGACATGGTAGATAATATTTTAATTTGTTGGTTTTTGGGCTAAAAATCTTTTGACATCAGGCAGTGTAAAATCCTACAAACCGGCTTTTGTGGAAATTATTCAACATCTTTTTATTGATGCTTGCCTTGACCTAGGCGGTGGCAAAGGGCAAGATCATCGTAATAGAGGGGACCGACAAGGCCGGCAAGACTACCCAGTCCCGCATGCTGCAGGAATCCCTCAAGGCGCAGGGCAAGATCTGCGTCGTTCTTGACTTCCCGGACTATACAACGCCCATCGGGATGGAGATAAGGGCCTTTCTTGACGGCAAGCGTGATTACCCCGTAGAGGTCAAGCACCTGCTCTTTTCGGCCAACAGATGGGAAAAGAAGAAAGAGATCGAAAGCATGCTTGAGAACGGCACCATCGTGGTGATGAACCGTTACTATCAATCCAATCTTGCCTACGGCACAGCAAACGGCATGGATCTCAACTGGCTCCTCAAGCTGGACAAGGGCTTGCCCAAAGAGGATCTGGTCTTGCTCTTGCTCGTCAGTCCAGGCGTCTCAAAAGACAGGAATGAAATGCCCGATGCCTTTGAAATGGATCCAAAGTTAGCTTCACAGGCCCACAAAAATTATGTCAAGTTTGCCAAACAATTCAAGTGGAAGGTACTGGACGGCTCAAAAAGCAGAGAACAGGTTCATCAGGAGATCCTAAAGATCGTCAAAAAAACACTGAAAATTTAAGTTGGCTGTTTCCATCTAACGTCATCAATGGATTTTGCAGGCGAGATAACCGACCCGGTCCATCGGTATATCCGTTTTTCCAGCGTGGAAAAGGACGTCATCGATAACCCGGCTTTCCAGCGATTGAGGCGGATACGCCAGCTGGCAGGAGCCCACCTCGTCTATCCAAGCGCGCAGCACTCGCGTTTTGAACATTCCCTTGGGGCCATGCACATAGCCGGCCTTGCGGGGGAAAGCTTGCTGGCCAAGGGACACATCGATAACGCAGAGACGGTTCAGGAGTTGAGGCTTGCTGCACTCTTGCATGACATAGGTCACGGGCCGTTTTCCCACCTGTTTGAAGAAGTGCTTGAAACCAAGTCCAGCACAAACCACGAGGAGATAGGAAAGAAGATAATTACCAAAAGCACCATAGCCGACGTCCTAGAAAAGAACGGCCACAATCCAGACCTGATATCCAGCCTGTCTTTTGGCCAGTCCAAGACAGGCTTTCTTAACGAGATTATATCCGGTGGCCTCTCTGCAGACATCATGGATTACCTGCCCCGCGACTCTTTTTTTACGGGCGCAGAGTACGGCAAGATAGATTACCATCGCCTCGTCAGCTCCATGGAGGTTGCAAACAATCGCCTTGTCATAGACAGATCCGCGCTCAACTCCCTTGAATCCATGCTCATTTCCAGGTATGAAATGTTCAAGGCCGTCTACTTTCACAAGACGGTGAGATCGGCAGAAGTGATGCTGCTGCACTCCATGATTTCTGCGGACGAGCACCTCAAGCTCACCGATGTCTCGCTTGACAACTACCTCAGCCTTACAGACGAGGCCACGCTTGAGCGCATCTGTGCGCTTGGCGACCGCAATTTTGCAGCCAGGCTTGCCATAGACTACAGGGATCGGCGGCTGCTCAAATGCGTCTACGAAAAGATACTCCACAAGCGGGACCGGCGCAAGCGCGTGGACAGGAAGACCCTGCGGGCGCTGGAATCAGAGATAGCAGACCATGCAGGGATTGACAGCAGTTTTGTTTTTGTCGATGCATCCCGGGCCCCTTCCATGCCTTTGACGCCAAGCAAGGACGAAATGTATTCTGTTCTTGTAAGCGACAAGAGTGGCGTCTACGAGATGCCGGTATCGGAAATCCCCCTCGTTGAATCCATATCTGGCTTTTTTGATATGCTGCGGGTCTACACCACCGCAGAGAACAGGCAGGCCGTGGAACGATCTGTTATAAAGGTGCTTGGCGATCAGGAGTCCCTGTACATGGGAGTGTGGAAGCAGCATGGCCGATAAAAAGCGCGTCGTAATCAAGCTCAGTGGCAAGGTTTTCAATGCCGAGACAGGAGACGAACTAAAGAAATACGCGGAGATGCTTTCCGATATTGACAGCAAGGCCCAGGTCGTAGTCGTGGCAGGCGGGGGCAAGGTGGCGCGCCACTACATCGATATCGCAAGAAGTTTTGGCCAGGACGAGGCAAGCCTTGACATCATGGGAATCGAGGTTTCAAGGTTAAACGCCAAACTACTGATAGCAGCTCTTGGCCGCAGGGCATACCCTTTTGTTCCAAAGGACCTTGAGGAAGTGACCCAGGCTGTTGAAAGCGGCAGGATAATAGTATCCGGCGGTCTGCACCCCGGCCAGAGCACCAATGCCACGGCGGCCCTGATAGCGGAGAAGGTCGGCGCTTCAAGGTTTGTAAACGCCACAGACGTTGATGGCATATACGATTCTGATCCCCGGTCCAACAAGAAAGCCAAGTTGTTCAAGGAGATCACAGTCAAGCAGTGTCTAGAGTTGCTTGGATCCGAGAATTCTTCAGCCGGCGGTTATGACCTGATGGATATTGTGGCCCTGAAGGTCATTGAAAGGTCCAGGATTCCCACCACTGTGTTGAAATCCGATCCGGAGATCATCAAGGACGTCATAATCAGGGACGCGGTTGCAGGAACGCGCATCGTCGCCTAGGAGACGGTTCTAACGGTTCCGGAATACTCTTGCATGCCGCCGGCCAGCATTTTTTTGAATATTTCCTCGCCCTTGTCTACGGGCATAGGCTTGGACTGGGCTTTGGCGTAACCGTCCTTGTCGCAGATAAACAGCATGGCTTCGTCTCCGCGCGTCATTTTGGCCGCCAGCTCTTCTTCTCCCACCGGTTCAAATCCATCTCTGGACTGCTTTATGGTGTACGTCAGCATTGCAAAGCCGGTATAGTCAAAGAGCTTCATCTGGGCTTTTTGCGCTCTCTCCCTGCCCAGATGTGCTGCCTTATGGTACTGCAAATCTGCTGACTTGTGACAGAAAGTAAAGTATAATCCTTGTGCGCTGGCAAACGACAGATTTAAACAGAAGACGGCCCGGAAGAATTCTGAACGTGAATACCAAGGTTATCTACGCTGCCGCCGGAGGCATAGCTGCCGTGGCCGTGGCGATGTTTTTCGTCACGGGAATGGGAAATATTTTCCCCGGAGGCCAGCAACCAAATGCGCTGCGGGAAGCAACCGTTGTAGCCCCGCCTATTGGGGTAAAAGACATCACGGCAACCAAGCTTGACGACAAGAATGCCAAGGTCCAGATCACGTTCACGCTGGACAATCCCAACAAGGCCACCGTGATACTGGAGACGATCCACTACACCATCTTTGTAGACAATTCCAGCATTACCATAGGCGATGTGGGCCAGAGCGCCCAAGGGTTTGTTAGCTCGCAAGGCGATCTGTTCCCAATAGTTGCTGGGACTACCCTTACTGTCAAGGACACGCAGACGGTTGTAAGGAGTAACCAGACAGGACCGGCATGGGACAAGATGGTTTCAGGCAATGCAAGCTACACCATAAGCGGCACTTACGCGTACAGGATGACAGCAAACCTTCAGACGACGGCAGATGAAAAGGAATTTCAACTGACGTTCCCCTGACGTTGAACAATCCAATCGGACCACATCTCAGATAACTTATCTCTACCTCAACATGCGTCGAGCCTGTCAATATCGCCATTTGACAAATGTTATGGCAATATTTTTGTGATAAGATCTAGGCAAGATTAACCCGGACAAAAGGCGCTATGCACGGTACGTCGCTGTAGTTTATTATGAACAGCATGTAGTAGCCTGGAGGCAACAGATTCCTGTTGGTCGGGACATCGACCAGCAAACCGTTTGTGCCTTTGCGGCTGAACTCTAATCCAACGTACCTTTGTTCGGTGTTAAGACAATGCGTAGTCGATGAGGGTCTGACTAGTGCTACTGCCTTGATGTCATCTGCAGCATGTTCGGTCTGGATTTCAAATGTCTGCCCATAGTCTACCTCTTTGGGACTTTTTGATATGACTGGGCGTTCTTTTCCCTTGCAGAGATACGGCGGTTTGAATACCTCTATGCGCAGCTCGTTGCATTTTCGCATAGGATTGCTTCCTGCGGCCATCACTCGACCATCAGGCAAGAGAATGGCGTTTGAATGATACAGCCTAGCGACTTTCATCTCAGCCAAGGGTCTCCATTTTCCTTCTTTTGTTATAAAGATCTCTGGTTCAAGAATCGCGTTTTTGTCGGGTTTTATTTCGCCCGGTACTTCCTCAATGCAATCAGGAGTATCATCAGGATGTCCGTGCTGTCCTGTTTTGCCGCCCAGTACAAGTACGTTCTGGTCCGGCAGCAAAACAGGATATACATAATACCTTTCATGCTTCATCGGGCCAATTGTTCTGTACTGGGGATTTGGTTCTGAAAAATCTACCATCTCGACGGTGTTTGTGGCGTGGTTTGCCAGAGTGTCCCCTCCTCCAATAAGGATAACCCGGGCCGCATAGTCTGGAGGAAGAAGTGGAAGCAATACCGTGGTGCCTTCCTGTCGGTGCAGTTCCCTTGGATGCGGCAAAGGTTTCCATCCCCCTCCTGCTATGTCAAAAGTGGCTATCCTAAAGCCCCACAGCGAAAATGGAAAGGTGAGGTGGGTGTTATACGAGCCTGCATAGAACAATTCTCCATTGGGCAGCAGGTGAATCCGTGGGTAAAGTGGAAAGAACTTGTCGCCGCCACTCAGGTGCTGCCAGCTCTTGTCTTTGTCAGAATAAACTTCATGGAAGGGCAGGAACACCCATGGTGGCCATTTCGTGAGTCCGCCAAAGGTTGCAATTTGGCCGTCGGGAAGCATCACGCAGGTTGGATACCACCTCCCATGCTTCATGTTTTGGAGCCTGGTCCAACGGAGGCTCTCTGGATCAAAAATGTAGGCATGTTCAAGGCCCGAGAACGGAATCAGGGGAAACGGTCTTCCAAATATCCCGTCATACTGAAACGTTCCTCCTGCAAGAAGCAGCTTGCCATCCGGTAGAAAAGCATGGCCCACGCAGAAAACGTCGCCTTCTATTCCGTCGTCTGAAATCTCGTAGATTCGCCCGTCGGATTGACCGGTGTAGTCGGGCTCAAAGATTTCGGGTTTGTCCCATTTCCTTAGTTTGGACGGATCGTTGCCGGAACCGCCAAATGCCAGAACTTTTCCATTATGAAGCAATGCAATGTGCACTGGCAGGTGTTGGAAATGCGGCTGAATTATTTTCCATTCGCCAAGCTCCTCAGGGCAGGAAGAACTCAATGGCAATAATAGAGTCGTCAATTATATTAGCATTAGAAACCCGGATTTTGCATCCATTTACCAATGTCACAATAAGTTTTCGAATCTTTTCATAGAAACACGATTGCTATAAAATCTCTTTATTTTATGATAATATCATCAAGTGCACCGCATCAGACCGATAAAGATAATAACTTTTGAGCTAACGTTCACCGCATGTCGGAAGAGATATTCATGTTCGGTGTGACCATAGGAATGTTCGCTATCCTTACAGGCATAGTATTTGGGGCAAGGGCAAAGAGGTACAGCGGCGGATACGCGCCAAGCGAAAGCCAAAGCAGCCACGGTGGAGAGTAGTTCCTCCCTCTTACTTGTCTGATAACTTGCCGAAAATATCTGCTATTATGTCTCCGCTGGAGCTCTTTATTTTCTCGCGGGCAAAGCAGCGTTCGTAATACTTGCAGCGCAGGCACAGATCCGACGGCTCGACGATGGGGACCTTGTTTTCCTTCAAGAGCGCGCTCAGCACCCTTGCCCGTCGGATGATCTCTTCAAACATCCGGTTGTTCTTGGTTATAGAGAATTCCGTCGTCTTGCCTTCAGCATCCAGATAAATAAGAAAGCCATCGTTTTTGTTGAAGGCAAACAGGCAGGCGTTCAGATACAGAAGGTGCCGCGGGTGCGGGATCTCTGGCAGCTGCGGCACAACTTCAAAGCGTACGACAAATTCGTCTGCTATAATCATGTCGGCGTTTACTTCAAGAGTCAGGTTATCTACCCTGTACTCCCCTTCTTTGTTGCTCAGGGCGTGTCGCAGGCCGTTTCCCAAAAGTATGGAGATCTTGGAATTATTGTCAGGCGTTACAGGATCCTTTCTTTCGTAGTAGGCAAGCCTGGTACAAAGCGAAGCTTCCATGGCGTGGATCCTGTCATTGTTTGACTTGTCTATCTTGATGCTAAGATCAGCGTACAGCCTGTCAAATGCCTTTTCTATCATTCCCCGCAGGTTGCGATCTCCAAGCATCTTGGCGCGATAACACTTGGCGGTATATATTGTGTGTCGCTAAAAGCCAGCCTTGATCGGATCTTCTGGCTTCATGAGCTCCCTTAACAGGACCGTTGCATAGGAGCCCTTGGGGAGCTTGAACGACACGGTCAGCGGATCTTTTCTGTAGGAAAAATCCCTGCACCATATGGGCGCCTGCCGGAATCCACCCTGCTGGCTCAGCTCCTGCATCTCTTTTATGTAGAAATCCTTTGCCAAGACGCCTTCCTGCTCCATGAGCTCCCGGGTCAGGGTTTCAAAGCGCCCCTTTCCGGCCTGAAAGGTGTAGCCGGCCATCCTTACTGCCGGGACCATCAGGGCGCTCGATGACGGATCGAATTTCTTGACCCGGCCAAATACGGCCGGCCCCTCCATTTCAAAGCAGAGGTCGCCGGCAGCAGGACTGACGATGTCCTGGCCGCTGATTATGATCTGGCTCAGGCAGCGGTTGAAAATGTAGGCCTGGTAGGCCTGGACAAACAGCCGCCTTATCGTTATCGGGACTGCCCGCAGAACCGAAACATGGTCTTTTCCTGCCACAAGGGCCGACAGAAGGTAGCGTTCTATGTCCATGCCCCGGGGCAGGGCTTTTAGCGCTTGCCGATAGTTGGCAGGATCCTGGCACCTGGCCCGGATTTCCCGGCTTGTCTGCGAGTCGTACTCTGTAGTGTGGCAGAGGAGGATCTCGACGGCTTTTTTGAAGTTCCGCTTGACTATCTCCCTGCCCACGAGATGGGTAACCAGCCTTTCGCTTCCAAACCGCTGCAGGCCGTAGAAATTGCCGATTCTGTCTATCTGCGGCACAAAGTCTTCAAGGTCGGATCTTTTGTATCCGTGTATGGCTATTTCAAACTGGTTTCCAAGCAGCGACTCCCGGCCAAGAGGCCTTTTTGCAAAGCCCTGCAGCACAAGCCTCGTGTGCCTGGTATTCAATTCGGACGGCGGACTCTTCCACGTTCTCTCTGTGCTGGCATACTGCCTCGTCACGGCCTTGGCATCCTTGATGCCCATCACTTTTAGGCGAATGTGCAATTCACGTTCAATCTCCATAAGCGCGTGGTTCGAATCGATACCCTCTTTTTCAAGAACATAAAGCGGATAGCGGTGCGATTCGCTAAAAGCTGGCGATACGCTTGAAAGAAGCGAATCATCAACCAGTTCAGAGACTCTGAATCCCTCGCTGTTCTGCTTTATGGAACCCCCTATGCCTTCAAAGTCTGTGCAATAGCATTCAATTCCAGCCAGCTGGTCTATCTTTGGAGGGTTCATCAAACCTGCTTGCGCATTCTGTTTTATCTTTGTAACTTATATGGTTCGGTTTCAGATCATGGTTATGGCGTACTGGCTTTTTAAACAGGAACCTTCCAGCTACAGCTACTTTCAGCTTGAAAAGGACGGCCGGACTGTCTGGGACGGCGTGGCCAACAACCTTGCTTTGAAACACCTGCGCAGCGTCAGAAAGGGCGACAAGGCCCTGTTTTACCACACCGGCGATGAAAAACAGGTTGTAGGCATCATGGACATCGTTTCCGACCCGTATCCAGACCCAAAAGACAAATCGATAGTGGTGGATGTCGCGCCATCCCGCAGACTCAAACCGGTCACACTGGATCAGATCAAGTCCGACAGAGCATTTTCCAGCTGGGAGCTGGTCAGGATCTCGAGGCTTTCAGTCATGCCAGTCCCGGAGGAGCTTTGGAACAGGATAATCAGGATGTCAGGTTAGAGATTCTATAAATAGGGATGAAGTCTGAACCAGCGTAGTTGACCCCAAGAAAGCAGTTTTTCCTGGCAGTCGGTATAATGTCAGCACTTGGTATTGGCGTTAGTACAGCAATAATCGCGTTTGGCGGCGGATTTTCTGGCGCCGGCCCTTCTCTCTTTAACCCGCCTACAGAGAAGGACATCTTTGTCGTTGGCTCCAACGTCAAGAACGGCATGTCCCTTGATTACACCGTGACGGCCAGGGGGCCGCAAACATCGCTGGTGGACGGCAAGGTCTCCATAAACTTTGACCAGTCAGGTGATGGCTGGAAGACCACGTTTAACGTCGTCAACGGCACAGCTTCGTCAAAAGAGTTTGTCATCATGCTTTCAAAGCAGCTAACCAACGAAGGTCAGGTTGATGAATCGGTCAGGCCATACCTGGAGCCTGTTGAGTCGTCCGTACTTGCGGTCCGGGACATGGACTATGGCGGCCGCGACAAGTATATGGTGGTGGGCGCTCCCTGGGATACCATATTCTACGGTTCGTCTTCCACCACGGTCAGGATAACAAGCCAGGAGACCGTGCAGACAGCCGCCGGCTCTTTTGATTCCTATGTTCTTGGATACAAGCTCAAAGAAAATGACAGCAAGATATGGATGACGCGCCAGGTCCCATTCCCTGTCAAGGCCAAGGTCTTCGATCCAGACGACCAGATTCTATACGAATTCGAGCTTGTCAGAGCCAGCAACATCGGCTAAGGGCCAAAATACACGTTCTGCATCAGCCAGTCGGCGTATTTTTTGATCCTGTCGTCTATCTGGCACCACAGGTGCACCGAGCCTGGCAGGATTTCAAGCCTGCCACCATCCGGCATTACCACCTTGACCCCCTCTTTGCCCTCGTACATGTATGCATCCTGAGCCTTGGCACCGCCAAGCATTTCAACGGCTTTTTGCTTTATCGTCTCCCTTGGTACGGGAAAGGTTCTGCGGAATTTGTCCACAACAACGCCAACGTTTTCGGTCCCGTACGAGTCGACATCTGAGACCTTGGCTGGGACCGGAAAGTGCAGTTGCATATCAACGCTATACCGGGAACCAACAAAGAGCGCCAGCTCGTTGACCTTCTGGTAGGCCATGCGCGGATTCTTTTTGGCAATGCTCATCAGTGCCTCGCGGTTGTCGGCAACTATCCGGTGAAAATCATCCATAATCGCCGAGAAAGTGGTCGCCATCGTCCGTCTCATGGAATCTGCGGATTAATTAGCGTGACTATACTTATTATAGAACTGCGTGGACAGAATGCCGTTGGCCAGATCAGAGCAGCTCTACAACAGGGCAAAAAAGGTGTTGCCTGGTGGAGTCAACAGCCCTGTTCGATATTATGATCCTTATCCGTTCTTCGCGGTTTCATCGCATGAAAGCAAGATAGTCACTGCGGATCACAAGACGTACATCGATTACTGCATGGGCTACGGCGCGCTGCTTCTGGGGCACGGCTACCCATCCGTGCTGGATGCAGCAAGGGAGCAGCTGGACAAAGGTACGCTGTACTGCGTGCCCACTGAACTCGAGGTCAAGCTTGCAGAGACCATCTCCAGGGTTGTTCCGTGTGCAGAGATGGTCAGGACGGTAAATACAGGCTCCGAGGCAACGATGAACGCCATCCGGCTGGCCCGGGCATTTACAAAAAAGAAGGGAGTCATCAAGTTTGACGGAGGCTACCACGGTGCACACGACTATGTGCTGGTCAAGGCAGGGTCCGGTGCTGCAAGCCTTCCGGCATCAGAAGGCGTGCTGGAAGAGTCATCGGCTCAAACCACGGTGGTGCCGTACAACGACGCTTCTAGCCTTGAGCGGGCCATTGAAAAAAACCGCGACACTGCCTGCGTAATCATGGAGCCGGTGCTGGCAAACATCGGCCTGGTTCTTCCAGACAAGAACTACCTCAACGACGTGAGAAAGACAACCCAGCAAAACGACGTGGTCCTGATCTTCGATGAAGTTGTAACCGGCTTTCGGCTGGCCCTTGGCGGAGCCGGTGAATTCTTTGGTATCAAGCCGGACCTGGCAACATTTGCAAAGGCCCTTGGCAACGGCTTTCCCATTGCGGCTATAGCCGGCAGCAAGGAAATAATGCAGCAGCTGGCGCCGGCCGGCAGGGTTTACCAGGCAAGCACGTTTGCTGGAAACCCGGTTTCTGTCTCGGCGGCGATTGCAGCCCTTGGGACTATGATGGAGGCAAGAGACTCCCTGTATCCAAAACTTGCAAGGACATGCGATAGCATAGTGGAAGGCATCAAAGAGGAGCTGGAAGACATTGGCGGCATTGACTGCGTTATCAACTCCATAGGCTCGATGTACCAGATCTTCTTCACCGCTGAAAAGGTCAGAGACGAGGCCAGCGCAAAGAAGGCCGATGCGGCAAAATTCAGGAAGCTGTTTGACGAGCTTTTGAAACGTGACGTGTTCATACCGCCGTCCCAGTTTGAGACATGCTTTGTTTCGTATGCCCATGACGAGGAGGATGTTGACAGGACCGTCGAAGCGTACGGCGAGGCGTTGAGGAAGATAAAAGAGCAGAAATGAAGACCATCAACGTAGGCACGAGGGGGAGCAGACTTGCGCTGGCCCAGACAGAGATAGCCCTTGCCGCCCTGAAAAAAGCCCGTCTGGGAGCAGATTTCAACGTTGTCACCATAAGCACTAAAGGCGACGTTGACAAGCGGCCGCTCTTTACCATGGATGAAAAGGGCATCTTTGAAAAGGAGGTCAACGAAGCCGTCAGAAAGGGCGAGGTTGACTTTGCTGTCCACAGCCTCAAGGACGTCCCCTCGGAACTTTCAGACGAGCTTGTCGTTGCATGCATACCCAGGCGGGCCAGCCCCAACGATGTTCTTGTCAACGACAAGGACCTGAAACTGAAAGAGCTGCCTTCCGGTTCGGTGGTAGGCACGAGCAGCCTGCGCAGGGCAGTTCAGCTGATAAGGACGCGGCCTGACCTTAAAGTGAGACCCATCAGGGGGAACGTCGAGACTCGCGTCAAGAAGGTGATAAGCGGCGAGTACGACGCCATTGTGCTTGCCGAGGCAGGACTGTCAAGGCTGGGCATGAAGGATGTCATAGTCCAGCGTTTTGGTATAAGGGATTTTATGCCGGCCCCCGGCCAGGGTGCCATTGCCATAGTTTGCAGACGGGATGACAAAAAGATGATTAGCATGCTCAAAAAGATCGAGGACCCGAAGTCAAGGGCTGAAATCACGGCGGAAAGGGCCCTTATAGAAAAGGTGGAAGGCGGCTGCAGGTTCCCGCTTGGCGCGGTGGCCGTGGCCAAGGGCGACAGAATCGCGCTGTACTCAAGCGTGTTTTCTGCCGACGGAACCAAATCTCTCAAAGTGAGCAGGACTGGCAGCGCGGCCAACCCTGAAAAACTGGGCATCAGTGTTGCAGACACGCTGCTAAAGCAGGGCGCTGGCAAGCTGGCTGAAGGCTGGCGCGACGCTGTAGAGGAGTGGAACAAAAAGATATGAGCGGTAAGGTTTACATCTGCGGCGCCGGGCCGGGCGACCCCAAACTGATGACGGTCCGGGCCATGGAGCTTTTGAAGAGCTGCGATGTCGTGCTTTACGACAGGCTGGTAGGGCAGGAGATAATCGACCAGATTCCGAAAAACACGGAGAAGGTTTACGTCGGCAGGGCGGTTGGCGATCCCACCACCCACCAGAAGCGCACCAACGAGCTGATGGCCAGCTACGCCAAGAAGGGCAAGAGCGTTTTAAGGCTCAAAGGCGGCGACCCGTTCATTTTCGGGCGTGGAGCTGAAGAAGCAGAATACCTGCTCAAGCGCGACGTAGGTTTTGAGATAATCCCTGGCATCACCTCCGCCATAGCATCGCCGGCGTATGCAGGGATCCCGCTGACTCACAGGCGCTACTCGTCTTCAGTGGCCATCGTGACCGGCCATGAGGGCGCGGAAAAAGAAGACAGCCCGCTTTCTGTCAACTGGAAAAAACTTCCCGGCGCTGTGGACACGATCGTCGTGCTGATGGGCATTGGTCAGGTTGAGCAGATCGCCGGCGACCTGATGAAGGCAGGCCTCAAAGGCAGCACGAAATTTGCCATAGTGGAAAGCGGCACCACCGCAAGGCAGCGCGTGGTGACCGGGAATCTGGCCAACATCACCAAGGTGATTGCCAAGAGCCAGATAAGGCCGCCGGCCATCATCATAATAGGCAAGGTTGCATCCCTGCACAAAAAACTTGAATGGTTTTCAAGTGTTAAAAATGCCAAGCCTGACTGACAGAACAGTTGCCATCACCAGAAGCGAGCAGGAAGCCTCTGAATTCCTGCAGATGGTCAAAAGCGAAGGCGGCATAGGTATCGCGGTTCCCACCACAGAGATCGTGTCAAAAGGCAAAGGCGCAGCCATAGAGTTTATGGATCTGCTGCGTGAAAAGAGGCATGATTACTGCGCCTTTATGAGTGCGCAGGCAGTGAAGGCGCTTTTCAGCCTTGCAGAAAAAGACGAGATCCTTTCTGCGCTTGGCAAAACGTCTGTTATCGCCGTTGGCCCAAAGACCAGGCTGGAGCTGGAAAGACACGGGCTTCGAGTCGACCTGATGCCGGAGAAATACTCATCCATCGGCCTGCTGGAGTTTTTCTCCAAAATGAACCAGAGGGGAAAGAAGATCATCATCCCCAGAAGCGGCGCTTCAAACGAATTTGCGACCGACGCGCTGTCCAAGCTGGGCATGACAGTCGATCAGGTTTTCCTTTACACGGTCCGGACTGCCGATGTCACCGCCGCCTGGCAGGAATTCTACCAACTGCTGGTGCAGAAAAAGATAGACGCCGTTGTTTTTACCAGCGCGTCCAACGTAAGGTCGTTTTTTGAGATACTGGGCAAGCTGGCCTCTGACAGAATCCAGCTTGATGAACTGACAGAGGTGATATCCATAGGCCCGTTTACCACAAAAGAGCTTGATGCTATAGGAGTCAGATGCAAAGAAGCAGACGAGCACACGGTAAAGGGTACTCTGGATCTGGCAAAGGCTATTTTCAGCCATCGCCGCTAAGCCACGCCGAAATTCTGGTAGTCAAAGGCGCGGCCGCACCAGCAGGTCCGCCGGCACTTTCCAGGATCCTTTTTGCAGAAGAAAGGCTCTCCCTGATTATGATCACCTTGGGCTTAGGAGACCTTATCTGGCTCTCCAGCGTTTGTATCTCTGACTCCATTTCCTCTTTCTGTTCCTGTTTTAGCAAGGCCTGCTGCAGAACCTCCTTGAGGGCAAGGACGATTTCCTTTAACTCTTGCTTGCTGTTTTCGTTTATAGAGATTGTCTGGTAGGAACCTGGACTTGCCTGCGAGATGCTCGAGTCTATCATGCTGCCTATGCTGATGTAATTGGTAACATTTGCCGGGAAGTGTTCTGTAGGTGATTGCGGCGTTGTCAGTGCTGCCTCTACCTCCTTGATCCCCTTGTGTTTGATGTACAGGCCGACGTCAAAGTAACTAGGGGCGACCAATCCGGATGTCGTTGCCTCGACCAATTCTTCGCCTTCAAGATACTGCACTATGGCTTCAGCAGTTTTATCATCAAAACCCAGCGGCTCGGCAACCTGCCCTATTCTCACCATCTTGCTTTGATTGCCGCCGGTGAGCTCCCAGAGTTTATGCAGAAACTGAAACCGTTTCTTTTTCAGCTCTTCAAGGGAGCTCATCTAATGCTGCATACGGATTTGCTCTTATTAACAATATCCTGTATTTACTGGTCTACCCTCAGATCGTTGAGCAGCCCTTCAATGTTTGTTATCGGACGGCCGTTTGCATCGGCGATCTTTTGGTGTGCTGGCGGGTATCCCATGTAATTCGGGATTCTGGCAGAAAGGCGCTCCTGGTACGTTGGCACGTGTTCGTTCTGGTAGAATACGCCTATGGGAATCCTGCTGCCCCACTCGTTTGACTTTTCGACCACCTTTGCCATTTTTTCATTCAGCTCTGATGGGTCGTTTACCACGCCGTTGTATCCCGTGTCTTCAAGTTTGTAGATTCTGGGCATCACCCTCTTGGTCTCCGGGTCTATGTTGTCCAGGCCCTGGAACCACTCCTTCGTGTTTATGTCGTTGTAGGTCGGACAGGGCTGCAAGACATCGACAAAGGCAAGCCCCTTGTGCTGCACTGCCTTTTTGATTATGTCTTTTAGATGCTTGATTTCGTACGAATATCCGCGGGCAAGGAAAGTAAAGCCGGACACCAGCCCAAGGGCTATCGGGTTGACGGAATTGTTGACGTTTGGTTGCGGCAGGGATTTTGTCTTCATCCCCAGCTTCAGGGTGGGCGAAGCCTGGCCCTTGGTAAGGCCGTAAACCGCGTTGTTGAATATGATGTAGACCATGTCGACATTACGCCGGCCTGCACTGACGAAATGTCCTGCCCCGATGCCAAGGCCATCACCGTCGCCGCCTACCGCAATCACTTCTAGCTCCGGGTTGGCCAGTTTTGCGCCCTGTGCAAAGGGAAGCACCCTTCCATGCAGCGTGTGTATGCCGTAGGTTTTGATGTAATGCGGCGTCTTGCCGGAGCAGCCGATCCCAGAGAATATGGTGGCTCTGTGCGGCGGAATCTGCATGTCTGCCAGCGCCATCTGTATAGCGTTGAGTATTCCAAAGTCTCCGCATCCGGGGCACCAGTCGTTGTGGACATCGGTCTTGTAGTCTGCCAGCTTAAGCGCCATTCTTTAACACCTGCCTCCTTGGAGCATTACCAGAAGATATTCGCCTGACAGCGTTATAAACCTCGTCCAGAGACATCGGCCTGCCGTTGTACTTGACCACAAGGTAGTCGGGCTGCCTTCCGACGTGCTGCCGGACAAGCAAGCCCAGCTGGCCGGAATAGTTCATCTCAATATCGACAACCGTCCTTGAGTTGCCCAGCAATGACCTGACAAGGTCCGATGGAAACGGGTTTAGAAGCCTGACCTGAACGAACTTGACTTTGATCCCGTCCTTCTGCAGCCTGTCGATGGCGTCCAGTATCACGCCCTTTGTTGAGCCCCAGCTGACCAGGACAATGTCCGCGTCTGGATTTCCGTACATCACGGCCTTGTCCTCGTCGGCAATCTCCTTTAACGCAACGTCCAGCTTGCTCATCCTCTTGTCCATCATCTGCACCCGGAGTTCAGGATCTTCGGTGATGTGGCCTTCTTCCGTGTGCTCGTCGCCGGTGTTCCAGAATATCGCATTTTCAGTTCCAAGGGGGATCCTCGGGCTCAGTGGGCTGTCTGACAGCCTGAAACGCAAATAGTTGCCAGCCGCGCCCTTGTCGGACTCGGATATCTTGTCCGCAATGAGGCCCCTGTCGATCTTGGTTTTGTTGATGTCAAAAACCCGGCAGGTCATCACACTGTTGGCTATGGCCTTGTCCAGCATGTGTATGACAGGCATCTGGTACCTGTCGGCAAAATTGAACACCTTGATGGTATCGTAGAAACTTTCTTCGATGTCACCGGAAGCAAAGACAATCTTTGGGAACTCGCCGTGGCCGGCGTTGATGGCGAAACTAAGGTCTCCCTGCTCGTGCCTTGTTGGAAGGCCCGTGGATGGCCCGGCCCTCTGGTAAAGCGAGATTACGACAGGCACTTCGTTGATTCCTGCCCAGCCAAGGGCCTCTGCCATCAGCGAGAAGCCCGGCCCGGATGTGGCCGTTGCAACCCTCGATCCAGCCAGCGCGCCGCCTATGGCCATGGTGATGGCGGCAATCTCGTCTTCTGTCTGGATCACCACGGTGGACCCCTTGTCTCCAGAATCGTAAAGATCCAGCACGTCGTTTGATTCGAGAAACTCGCTGTCGTCTGACGCTGGCGTGATGGGGTAGTATGTCTGAAACCTGCAGCCTGCTACCATCTTGCCCATGGCCGACGATTGGTTTCCCTGCACGATTATGATATCCTTGTCCGCAGGCTTGGCCTGCAGCTTGTATCTAAAGCCGTTCTGGTCTGCAAATTTCTCCTTGGCGTAGTTGTATACGAAATCCGCAGCCTGCACGTTTGTTTCCGCCGCCCTTTTTTTGGCCCGGAATATGAACTGGATCGCCCGGGCAAATAGCTGGCTGTCAAAGTCCATCAGCGCCATTGAAGCAGAAATGGCCATGACGTTGGTCATCCTAGTCAGCTTGCTGAGCGCCGGATCGTTTACTTTCTTGGCAAATTCTTCCAAGAGCTGAAAGTAAGGCATCGGGTAAAGCATAACTCCCCGGGATCTGGCGTGCTCAAGAGCATCCTGCACCGAAAAACCAAGGCCGGCTTTTTCCAGCGTCTTTTTGATCCTAGCCGAAGAGTGGTCGTCGATGGTGGGCACCTCGTCTATCTTGGTCTCAACGATGTCAGCATTGTAGATTATGCCACCGCCTTCCGTCACATCGTTAAAGTGGCGAAACACCGTCTCTGCGTCAAAGGACACTAGCATGTTTATGCTATCGACATGGGAGCGGATCGGCGTTTCCGCTACCCGGACAGTGAAGTAGCTATGCTCGCCCTTGATATTGGAGTAGTATTCGCGTTTGCCGAAAATGTGAAGACCGGCAAGCGCGCAGGCTCGCGAGAATATGTTTGCAGCCGAGTCTACGCCGCTGCCCTGTGCCCCGGCTATGACCCAATTCAAAGAATTCACTGTCTCTGGCATGTGGATAACGAACTATCCTTGTTATTCTGGTCTTTTAATGCTTTAGAAAGCCCGTAGTCTAGGGATCAGCCGCCAGTCGCGGCCTCAAAAAGGCAGCATTCACAGTCATCTTTCTTGCCGCAGTACGGGCAGGCGCACATGCAGGCATCAAGCGGGTTGCCGCAGGTGTCGCACATGACAACGTCGTCGGTTGCCATTAGCCTCATGACGGGCTTTTGGTTATTATACTTTATTTCGCGCGTAGGATGTTTAGCGCCGAGCCTGCCTTGAACCACTCTATTTGCGAGGCGTTGTACGAGTGCTTGAGCATTATTTCTTCAGCGCTGCCGTCGCTGTGGTGCACCAAACACCTCAGCGGCTTGCCGGCCTGCATGTCTTTCAAGCCGACTATGCTCAGCCGGTCGTCTTCAAGGATCTTGTCATAGTCAGCCGGGTTGGCAAATGTCAGCGCAAGCACGCCCTGCTTTTTCAGGTTGGTCTCGTGAATCCTTGCAAAGGATCTTGCTATGACGGCTGCGCAGCCAAGGTAGCGGGGAGTCATGGCCGCGTGTTCCCTGCTGCTTCCCTCACCATAGTTGTTGTCGCCTACTATGATCCATTTCAACGACTGGGCCTTGTAATCGCGGGCGATGTGCGGGAAAGACTCTATCTTGCCGGTGAGCTGGTTCTTGCCGTTTCCAACCTGGCTGTTGTAAGCATTGACTCCACCAAGGAGCAGGTTGTCGCTTATCCTGTCCAAATGCCCGCGGTACGTCAGCCAGGCTCCGGCAGGCGATATGTGGTCCGTGGTGCACTTGCCCTTGACCTTGGCTAGGACCGGCAGTTTTTCAAAGTCCCTTCCATCCCACGGAGCAAAGGGCTCCAGCTTTTGCAGCCGGTCGCTGTCCTTGTTTATGACGACTTCGATGCCGCTTGGGTCTTGGGCCGGCGGCACGTAGACGTCCTTGACGTACTTGAAGCCTTCAGACGGGACTTCTGGCGCCGGTTTTGGCGGCTGCAGTTTGAATCTTGTGCCGTCGGCTGCAACCAGGTCATCGGTTACGGGGTTAAACGAAAGTCTTCCACCAAGGGCAAGGGCAATGACCAGCTCCGGGCTTCCAATAAAGTTCATGGTCTCGCGCCGGCCGTCGTTTCGGCCCGGGAAGTTCCGGTTGTAGGACGTCACGATGGTGTTGGGCTCGCCTTTCTTTAGCTCCGGCCGGCTCCACTGACCGATGCACGGCCCGCAGGCGTTTGCCAGCACGTTTGCCCCGATCTTTTGCAGCGTCTGCATCTGGCCGTCCCGCTCGATGGTGGCCCGTATCATCTCCGAGCCGGGCGTGACCTGCAGCGGCACCTTGGTCTTGATCCCCCTGGCCGTTGCCTGCTGGGCGATATCCGCGGCACGGGACATATCCTCGTACGAGGAGTTGGTGCAGCTTCCAATGAGTGCAACGGATATGCTGTCAAGGTAGTTGTTCTTTTTCACGTCCTCAGACATCTTGGATATGGGCCTTGCCAGGTCCGGCGTGTGCGGACCGACCACGTACGGCTCCAGCTTGGAAAGGTCGATCTCTATAACCTGGTCAAAGTATTTTGCCGGCTCCCTTTCCACCTCCGGATCCTCGGTCAGCAATCCCGTGTGCTGGTTGGCCAAGTCGGCGATCGCGCCGCGGCTGGTGGCACGAAGGTACGTCTCCATCCGTTCATCATACGGGAACACGGAACACGTGGCGCCGATCTCTGCGCCCATGTTGGTTATGGTCGCCTTGCCGGTGCAGCTGATGGTCTTGGCGCCGGGGCCGAAATACTCGATGATGGCGTTTGTGCCGCCTGAAACCGTGAGTTTTGAAGCCACGTAGAGTATGATGTCCTTGGGCGCGGCCCAGCCGTCTAGTTTGCCGGTGAGGTACACGCCGATGCGCTTTGGGTACAGCAGTTCCCATGGCATGCCGGCCATCACTTCTGCCGCATCCAGTCCCCCCACGCCTATTGCCAGCATTCCAAGGCCGCCGGCGTTTGGAGTGTGCGAGTCCGTGCCTATCATCAGGCCGCCGGGGAAGGCATAGTTTTCCAGCACAACCTGGTGGATTATTCCGGCGCCCGGCTTCCAGAATCCAATTCCGTACTTTCTTGAGGCTGATTCAAGGAACTGGTAAACCTCGTTGTTTTCAATGATGGCAAACCGGGTATCCGTGGCGCTGTCGACCTTGGCCTGTATCAGGTGATCGCAGTGGACGGTGGTTGGTAGGGCCGCTCTCTTCAGTCCGGCCTGCATGAACTGCAGAATCGTCATCTGGCCCGTGACATCCTGCAGCGCCACCCGGTCCGGGTTCAGGAATACGTAACTCTTGCCGCGCTCCGGATCATAGACATCGCCGTCAAGATGGCCTATCAGTATCTTTTCGGAAAGTGTTAACGGTCTGCCGGCCAGCTTCCTGAACCTGGAAACGTTGGCCTCGAGCTTTGAATACGCCTTGCTAACAAGCTCCGCGGTGGTCTCGATTTTAATCTGGTTACTCATTTAGTCTGAACAAGAAAAATGCCAAAGCGGCATATTTAGTCCTTCTCGGCTCTCGCCTTAGCCAATCTTACCACTCAACTAGGGTTTGTGCAGCCAGGGTATTGACGAGTTCTAACGGTATGTATATCTGCTAATCTCCGCGCCTGCCGCGTCTCTCAAGATTGCCGTGTCTCCGAGGTTATTCCAGACAGCTTGGCGGCGCCCCCAGTAAAGGTTGCTTGAATCGTTATTCCCGGCCTTGGTCCATATTGAGACAGCGGCTCCTGATTCAAGGCTAAATCGTGGGAAGACATAGACATGGTTTGCCGCGTCACGAAGTGTCCAGTTGCTCAAGTCTACTTGTGAGGAAGTATCGTTTTGTATAACCAGATACTCGTTTTCGACTTCAGAACCAGGCGGATCATAATGAATGTATTTTATTCTTACCAGCCTGCTGCCATTTTGCGGCAACGTCCAGACTCGCAGATGAGCGGTTGAGGCGGTACTGTCTACGCTATTTAGCCTGACGACCGCAGGCGGCAATGTGACAGAGACTGTCCCTGCAGGAATACTGGCTCCCGAAATTACCAGTTCTGACCCTACGTTCAATACTCCCCCGCTAAAGTTGGTCAGCAGACGAACCAGGCCGTCGGGGCGCACCTCGTGGACCAGTACCCTGTCACTTGTCAAGCCACGATCCCACCCTGCTGCTCGTCGAAATTCAACTGTATAGGTGCTAGGCATGGTCTGGCCCGAAACCCGACCAGAGCCGATCAGCTTGAGCATCAGGTATCCATCTGCGTCCGGTCGATTTATTGCCGCCAATGCAACGGTTTGGTTAAAGTCAATGGCGTTTGGCTTCCATATTCTGGATCTGTGCAGCCAGCCCAGTCGTTCCCGGCTAAGAGCATTCAACAACGGCCCGGCTCTTCGATTCAAAGCATCATTGAAAGAGCGCACGTTCATGGCACTCATTATGTCAAAAACATCGCAGTATGCGCCGGGTCGAGCATCGCCGCTGGCGCAAGGTGTCGTGTTTTCTCCAAATGAGTGATCCAACCCCAGTTCGTGACCCATTTCGTGAAAGAAAAATGTCGGTTCTAGGGGCCGAGCGTCTGCATATGCAAAAACAACTCCTCCACCCACCGCACCATGGTCTGCATTTGCATTAAGAATAACTATTTTGTGTGGAAATCCAGACAGATCTACGTTGTTACGCCGGGCAGCTTCCAAGCCCCAATTAAAGATCTGCTGCCGCTGAGCCCCTCCTGCAAATGCAGACAACTCTGCTCCAGTATGCCCGATGTCAAACCATCCAAATACCTGGGAGCCGCGCATGTCCCCGGACCCGCCGGTGCTGTACGATACATCCCGCCAGTAATCAAAAGCGCCGCCGGTGCCACTGCCTGCCTCTGTGAAATAATCGATATATCTTTGTGCAGCATTTGCTCCGGGAGGCACATCAGCCAAGTTACACAGAACAATGGCCCAGGGGGTCGGGGGCCTTGAATACATGCTTAAAAGGTCAGCAGGCACATCACGCCATACCGATCTTCCGGGCTTGAAAAGTACGATGCCGCATACCACGCCATTTCCATGGTCTGCTTGATGGAAAGTGGGAAAACCGGCTGAAAAGCCATTTCTGGCGGCATAATCATTTGCTGCGCGCATCATTCCACCTACATCCTCGATATGATATACACCAAGCTCGTCTCGTGGAACATCGCGCCATTCCGTAACGCCGTCCTTTATCAAGAAGGTACCGTAGACTACGCCGTTACCATGATCGGCCTGATGAAAGTTTGGGAATGCGGCTGCGTACCCCTGCCGGTCTGCATAATCATTGGCGGCCCTGAACATGGCAGGTATGTCCTCGATGTGGAATACCCCGTATTCAGACCTTGGCACATCGCGCCATTCTACCTCTGAATCGGTCAAGAAGACGGTACCGTAGACTACGCCATCACCGTAATCAGCTTCATGAAAATTAGGAAAACCCGCCATAAAGCCCAGTACTCCGGAGTAGTCGTTAACTTCTCTGAATCTGTAATCAAGACGGGGCCAGGTCAAAGTAATACGCCCGCATTCTGATGGATTGTCTGCATGTCCAAGTTGTATGAACGGTTTCATAAAAGAATTTACGCGAATAGAACCATGGAAACTGTGCCGATGTCGTCAAAGTGTCTATGTTATGAATTGCGTATTACCGTACTGAAGCGGGTTTCCAGACTAGCCCCTCTCTACAAATAAATACATCGGCCAAGCAGTGCTTGCTCAAATGACCAAAAAAGCAGCTATCATCAAAGGAGATGGCGTTGGCCCGGAGATTGTAGATTCCATGATCAGGGTTCTGAAGACCTGCAACTCACAGATTGAACTGGTTTTATGCGAGGGCGGCTCCGAGCAATGGGAGAGGAACGGCAGAAAGGATCCGTCATACATTCCAGACGCCACGATGAAGCTGCTTGAAGAAAGCAACGCCTGCTACAAGGGGCCTACCACCACGATACCGATACCCAACGCTCCAAGAAGTGTTGCAGTCACGCTCAGACAAAAGTTTGAGCTGTATTCAAACATCAGGCCCATCAAGACGTACAAGAGGGTCACCCCAAACCATGACCTGGACTTTGTGTGCTTCAGGGAAGCAACGGAGGGGCTTTACACCGGCATTGAAATGCAGCTGACAGACGACGTGGCGATTGCCATCAGAAAGATAACCCGGTCAGGCTGCAGGCGTTTTGCCAATGCAACCATGGACTGGGCCAAGAAATACAACCAAAACAAGGTCGTTGCAATCACAAAGCGAAACATCCTGAAAACGACCGACGGCATATTCCTAGAGGAGATGCAAAACGCCGCCCAGAGGTACGGCGGTATTGAAGTTCAAGAGTTGTACATAGATAACATGATGCAGCAGCTGGTCATCAACCCGGAGCAGTTCAACGGGACCGTGCTGGCAAGCACCAACCTTTTCATGGACATAGTCTCCGAGCTGGCGTCCGGCGTCATCGGATCCATAGGGCTTGTGTATTCATCAAACATGGGGGACAGGTTTGCCATGTTTGAGGCAGCCCATGGAAGCGCCCCGACCATTGCCCGGCAGAACAAGGTCAACCCCACTGCAGCCATACTTTCAGGCGCGTGGATGGCAGAGTACCTTGGAGAGTCGCACATCAAAGAGGCCATATTCCATGCAACGGAGCAGGTGATAAACGAGGGAAAACAGGTGACAGTCGACATCGGCGGAAACGCGTCGACGACCCAGATGACTGACGCCATATGCCAGATTGCAGAAAAACAGCTCAAACGATAAAGATCATTTAATACAAAGCCAATGGCTGTAGATCCAGTTTGGATTACAAATTCGCTGCTGTAATTGCGGGCATAATAACCGTCATGGTGGTGCTGATAGCGCTTCCAAACCTGAACCGGCAGTCAAACACCGACCAGGTCAGCGACTTTAGGATCGAATACAGCAAGCAAAGGTTAGTCAGGTCTGAGACCGGCCTTGCGGCCAGCAGTGCAGAGATCCTGACCATCGACAGCAGAGGCCTGGCAACGCACTCGGCAGGGCAGTCAGATGAAAAACAGCTTCAGCTGAGCAGTGAAGAGTTTGGCAGGCTCAAGGGCCTTATTCTGGAGACAGGTTTCATGCAGATACCGCGGACTGACTACCTGCAAAAAGAAGGCCTTTCCGAGTTCACAAAATACACCCTCAAAGTAACGGCAGAAGGCAGTCAAAAGACCATCAACTGGGTGGACGCGGCTTCGTATGAGGGCACGATTCCCCCCATAATATCCAACGTGGGGCTGCAGCTTGACGGCGTTATCGCGAAATTTGGCTGAAACATATATAGAGCATTTTAGGTCATTGCACCTGTAATGACAATATCGCTTGTTGCCAGCGAGCCGGGCGCCAAGGGCGTGAAAGTGGAGAACGCCGAGAGCGTCAGGACGGTTCGCGGAACAACCTTGCTAAAACGCGGCTTTGCCCATATGCAAAAGCACGGCGTTGTCATGGACGTTACAAGTGTCGAGCAGGCCCAGATAGCCGAAGAGGCCGGCGCGGTGGCAGTGATGGTTCTTGACAAGCTTCCCTACGATGTCCGGAAGGCCGGCGGCGTTGCCCGGACTGCAAGCATCAAGGTAATCGAGGAGATAATGGATGCAGTTACCATCCCCATAATGGCCAAGTGCAGGATCGGCCACATCGATGAAGCCCGCGTGCTTCAGGTGACCGGCGTGGACATGATAGATGAAAGCGAAGTGCTTACGCCGGCAGACGAGGAGCGGCACATCTGGAAGTGGGATTTCACTACACCGTTTGTAAACGGCGCCAAAAACCTGGGCGAGGCCCTGCGCAGGATAGAGGAAGGCGCGGCCATGATACGAACCAAGGGCGAGCCGGGCACCGGCAACGTCGCGGAGGCCGTCACGCACATCCGCATGGTCAACAACGAGATCCGCAGGATAAGGTCCCATTACCAGGACGACGACAAGCAGGAATTGATGAAGGCAGCAAGGGAGATGAAGGTCTCGTACGCCATCATTGAAGAGACGGCAAGGCTCGGCAGGCTGCCGGTGGTCAATTTTGCGGCCGGCGGCATAACAACGCCGGCGGACGCGGCTTTTCTGATGAACCTTGGCTGCGACGGCGTCTTTGTCGGTTCTGGAATCTTCAAGTCCGAAGACCCTGCACAGAGGGCCCGGGCCGTAGTACTTGCGACGACGTTTTATGACGACCCCAAGATGGTCAGGGACGCGCAAAAGATGGTGGATGAAAAGAAGTCGCTGCTTGGCCTTGACACCAAGAACCTTGAGCTTAGAATGCAGGAAAGAGGACAGTCGGCTTGAGCAGTAAATCAGCTGTCACCATCGGCGTCCTCGGGTTTCAGGGCGATATTGAGGAAAACGTTGCAGCGGTAAAGCAGGCTGCCAAAGAGATGAAAACCAAAACCACAGTGCAGCTTGTCCGGTACCCGGAAGAGATCGAAAAGGTGGATGGCCTTATACTGCCGGGTGGAGAAAGCACGGTCCAGAGCAGCCTTGCCGCCATACAGCGGTCATTGCCGGTCCTAAAGAAGCGCATTGCCGAGGGCATGCCGGTTCTGGGCACGTGCGCCGGCATGATCATGCTTTCCAGGCGAGCCTACGACCGCGTGGTGGGAGACACCAAGCAAAAGATGATAGGCAACCTTGACATCGTCATTGAAAGAAATGCCTTTGGCAGGCAGAACGACTCGTTTGAGGTAGATCTGGATATCGGCATCGTAGGAAAGGGCAAGTTCAAGGGGGTCTTCATAAGAGCGCCGGCGGTAAGCGAGGTCGGCAAGGATGTCGAAGTCATAGCCAAGCATGGAAGCAAGATTGTTGCCGTAAAGCAAAAGAACATCATCGGGACTGCGTTCCACCCCGAGCTTGCGGACGATGCAAGAATGCACAAGCATTTTCTCAAGATGGTGCTTGATCACAGGAAGGGCAAGACGTAACAGCACTCACTCTAGCGCGTAGGCTGCCCTTGCAACCACTTCCGAGAGCGCGGGATGGATGTGCACCGTTCTTGAAATGCTGTCAACGCTCAATCCTGCTTTCATGGCCACAAGCACTTCATGAATGAGCACCGATGCATGGCTTCCAAGGATGTGGCACCCCAGAATCTTCCTGTCGTGCGGTGAGACAAGCAGCTTTACAAATCCGTCCCTGTCTTCTATTGCCTCGCCCATGGCCGTATTCTTGTAATGATACAATGATTTGGTGTAGTGGATCCCTTTTTCCCTCAGCTCCTGCTCTGTGTAGCCGGCCCCGGCCACCTGCGGCGAGCTGAAAACTGCGTGCGGCATGGCTGTATAGTCTACCGCCACCTTTCTTTCTGGCAATACAATGTTGTTGAACGCGTACTGGGCTTCAAGGTTGGCGCTGTGCTTGAACTGGTACCGGCCAATGGCGTCGCCGAGGGCAAAGATCCCCTTGACACTGGTTTCCAGGTACTGGTCAACAACTATAAAGCCATCCCTGTCCACCTGAACTCCAGTTTTTGCAAGGTCAAGCGTGTCCGAATTGGGGATCCTGCCGGCCGCCACCAGCAGCTGATCTGACTGCAGCTCCAGAACCTGCCCTGACGGATTCTTGGCCCTGACGCTGACCTGGTCGTTTTCCTTTGAAACCGACTCAACGCGGCATCCAAGGCAAACGTTGTATTTTCTGGAAAATATCTCTGTGAACTTGGCAGAAACTTCCTCGTCTTCATCTGGCAAGAGGACATTTCTGCGCTGGATGATGTTTATCTTGGTTCCAAGGGAGCCAAAAAAGTGGGCCAGTTCTGCGGCTATGTATCCGCCGCCCATTATGGTCAGCACCTTTGGTTGTCTGGCCAGCCGCAACGCCTCGTCGCTGGTGATGTATGTGCCATCCTCCAGCCCGGCTATCTTTGGAATGCCCGGCCGCGTGCCGGTGGCTATCAGGATCCTGTCCGCGGTGATGGTTTCATCGCCAGTTGAGATCACCTTCTGGCCAACAAACCTGCACTGATGCGGAAATAGACGCGGATTTTCTATTTCGCCAAACGCATTTCTGATCCGCTCTGAATCGGTGTCTATGATCCCGTTTGTCCGCTGAACGATCTTTTCAAAGTCAACTGTAACTTTTTCCACGTTGATTCCAAAGGTTCTGGCAGTCTGGATGATCTCCATAACATCGGCGCTGTGAATGAGCAATTTTGAGGGTATGCAGCCCCGGTTGAGGCAGGTTCCGCCCATCCTGCCCTTTTCAATTATCGCGACCTTAAGGCCGCGCTGCGCAGCTGCGTTGGCAACATCCAGTCCGGAGCCGCTTCCTATAACTATGAGGTCAAATTTTTCCAACAGAAATTCGACTCAACTATATTAGATAAACATGGTGGCCGGTGTGCAGTGGTTTATAAAAGGAATTGGCCTCAATGCAGGCGCATGACTCCCAAGAGGAAATTCCTTCTAGCCGCAATCGGAGGAGCTGCGATAATCGTTTTTGCAATCGTGAAATTGGTCTTCAGTCTTGCCGGCCAGTAAGAAGTTGTTGCAAGATAAATCATGCACAAAGGATTTATTCCAGTTACCAATTTCGGGAAATGAATGTTGGGAAAGAAATTATTTGTTTTCATCATCGCCCTGACATTGGCCTTCTCTGTGGTGAACAGTGTTGACCCCTTCTTCCTGAACCACACCAAGGCCTTTGCGGATAAAGGCAGTGATGATGATAATGATGAGGAGAAACAGAACGACGATAACGGAGACAAGGATGAAAAAGACAATAGCGGAAACTCCAATGATGATGACAGTAGCAACGACGATAACGAAGATTCCGCGGATGACAATGGTGACGAGAAAGACAATAATGAAGATTCCAATGATGACAATAGCAACGAGAAGGATAATGGACAAGATGACGACAATGAAGATTCCAATGACGATAACAGTGCAAAGGACGATCACAATGACAACAAAGACGAAAAATCCGAAGACAAACTCGTACAACAGTTGGGTGACAACAGCAAGGCGTCTCTGAAGGTTGAAGACGGCGCAAAACTGGAAGTTGAAATTGAAGACGGCGATCTCGCCGACGGCACTTATGATGTCCAATTTTCATGCACAAGTCCAGAAGTCGACAAGACGTTTAATGACGCCATCATGGTGAAAGACGGAAACGGAGAGTCAGAGTTCAAGCTTGATCTGACTGAAGGAACCTATTCTGGATGCAAAGTCATGGTTGGCGATCTATCGACCTCGTTTAATGATTTTACCGTGGCTGCCCGTGAACACGAAGAGGACCAAGATCGCGAGGAAGACCGCGAACACGCCATGGATCGTGAACAAAAGTCGAAGGCAAAGCTCAAGGTGGAACACGATGGTGTAGAAATTAAAGTAAAGATGGAAGGCATCAGCACTGCAGACGGCCTTTATGATGTCGTGTTCTCATGCGAAGAGCCCAATGTAGAGAAAACATTTGCAGACTCCTTTACGGTAGAGAACGGCAAGGGAGAATTTGAGACCAAGTTTGACCTGGCAGAGGGGACATACAACGACTGCAAGGTCACCATGGAGGACAATGTCGTAACGTTTGACTCCTTCACGGTTTTGAACAAACAAGTCAGAGAGAGCACACACGACAGGGAACAGGAGATCGTTTCTACCAACACAGGCGAAGGGATACATGAAAGGCATATGAAAGCCCAGCCGGCAAGCCCCGGACCCTATGAGCCAGGATTGGAGTACATGCTCATCGCAGATGGAACAGCTAAGGAAGGCGACACGGTATCAGACGCCGAACTGAACCTTGATGCAGCAGTCTGGAAATCCAACAGCGCGCTGGTCTTGCTGGACATACTTGGCGGGGACGTAAAGATCGGAGACAAGACCTACGAGATTGTCCTAGGCTACGGGCTGTTCTCGATGAATTCTGACACCCTGCGAGCCAGAGCATTTGTTGTAGACGACGCCGGCGATGTGTTTGTGCTCAAGCTCCGCGGCCAGGCAGAAATGCATGACGAAATGTCAGAGCCAGGAACCGAGCTGGATACGCTCCACCTAAAGTTTGATGGAAACAGTGGCCCATCCAAGAACGAACTGGACGGTTGGGCGCTTTTCCTTGATGGGGCAATTCAAAAAGCCGAATGATAGGTAATGCAGGCACCTGCCTGCTACCCTTTTTTAATTTCTTTTCAGTTTGGTAGCTTACTGTACTTTCTTTGGAACAGAAACATGGCCAGCCCGGCTATGGCGGTGGGAGTCAGGCTATAGTATACAGCATAGCTCAGGCCAAGGTTGTCCCAGATAAACCCGAAGGCAAAATTGCTCACCAAAAAGCATGCGCCCAGTACCAGGTTAAAGACGCCAAAGGCCGTTCCACGCAGGTCGGCTGGCACGAACCGGGGTACGATGGCCCGCTGCACTGTTTCGTAGACTCCGGCATACAGCCCAAAGACTGCGGCAAAAACGTAAGCGTAAAATGAGTTTCCAGACAGCAGGACCATTAGAACCGAGGAGGCCGCGAATATTGCGTAGCCCAGAACCAGCACCTTTTCTTTTCCAACCCTGTCGGCAAGGATGCCTGCAGGAATTCCAACGATCGTATGGAATACGTTTATCACGGCGTAGACCAGGGGTATCATTTCCTTTGCCACGCCCAGATCGGATGCCCGGAGCAGGACGAAGGAGAAGTTAAAAGCTCCAAGGCCAAAGATCCCGGAAATTACAAGGAGTAGGGCAAACGGCCTGTTCGTCTTTACAAGATGGGAGATGTTTGAAAGTATAGTTCCCGTGCGCTTTTTTACCGCAACCTCCCTGACAAAGAAAACCAGTACCATCAGCGCGACGATTCCGGGAATAATGGACATGACAAATACGCCGCGCATGTCCATGAACTGCAGCAATCCAAAGGCAGCAACCGGGCCAACGATGGCCCCCATCTGGTCAAGAGTCCTGTGCATCCCAAAGGCCCTGCCGGCCTTTGATTCAGAGACCGAGTCGGCTATCAGTGCATCGCGGGGAGCTGTCCTCAGGCCCTTGCCGATTCTGTCCCCGGCCCGTACCAGAAAAGCGTCCATCCAGCTGGCGCTGGCAGCAAAAAACGGCTTGCTGGCCGTGGAAACGGCGTAACCGGCCAGAATGAACGCCTTCCTCTTGCCAGTCTTGTCGGAAAGAGAGCCGGATACCATGCGAAAGGCGTAGCTGGTAAGTTCTGCCGAGCCCTCGATGGCGCCAAGTATTGCCCTTGAGGCTCCCAGCGTGCTGACCAGGAAAAGCGGCAGTATGCCCAGCACCATTTCCGTGGAAAAGTCGGTGAAAAAGCTCACAAGGCCAAGCGCAGTGACGTTGCGCATGCCTTTTTCCTGGCCCTTTGCATCAGAACTCATTTTCTAGCCGCTCCAACGTTCCGGGAAAAGGCAGTTTTCAAATCCGGTAGTGTAGCTTTGTTGCATCTTGCCTTTATAGATTGAATGCCCGGCTACCCTCTCCCCGGCGTGCTTTGGCAGTTAAATCCGCATACAAACCCGGAAGTTTATGGAGCTTGAATCGTTTATCCTGCTGCACCTGAAAAAGGAGCGCAGGCACATCAGCAGGTACAACAATCCAGTGATCAACAGGCACATCAAATACCATGTATCAACGATTGAAAAAGCACCGCGAACAATTCCTGAAATAGAGGCCATGATTCAGAGGAAGAGAAACGAGATCAAAAACGCGTACAGCATTTCCGAAAAACAGCGTCTGAATACAGAGCATGACGCGCTGGAGTGGTTAAAGGGTGCGGTGAAATATCATAGTCATGGCCGGCTTTCAGAAGACGTGTATTATTGTTAGAATGATTTGATTCTTGGCCATCTACAAATATGGCAATGATGATGGACAAGATATGTTATTTATGTTAGAAATGAGTCACTTTTTCATGTGGTTAATGTCACGACTGGAAAGGGCGAAGTCGTTATAACGCTTGACACCCGGGAGAAATTATTAGCGCTCAAGCACAAGGTTTCTATACCTATAAAAAATATTGTTTCTGTTTCAACTGAAAGGGCAAAACCGTCATGGCTTTCAATCAAGATGGGAACTCATATTCCAAAAGGGCTCATGGCCGGAACATTCTGGACCCGCAGAGGCAAGACATTCTATTACGTCAGAGATTTTTCCAAATGCATAACATTGCATCTGAAGGATCATGAATACTCGAAGGTGGTAGTGGAAGTGGATGACAAGGAAGCCGTTGCCAAGGAACTAAGAAAGGATATTTCATAACCACCAGGTATTTTCTAATCACCCTAACACCCCACCACCAAAGTTAACAGAATGCACCCGAGTTACCGGTGTCGGATTTTGCGACAAACGATGAGTTATCAAAGACTGTTTAAATATTAGGCAAACCTAATTAGGCCCACCTAACTGACCATGAACGTCTTGACATTTGATGACCATTCAACTGCTATGCCGTTGCTGCAAGAGCTTGTCGATGGCATGTCGTACAGGATAATCATGTCCACCATCGACGACGCAAAGACTGCCATTCAGATTTCCTTGGAAAACTCGCTTCCTTTAAGCTCGACTTACAAAAAGATCAAAAAGCTCTACGAAGTTGGAATCCTGTTTGTAGAACGAATCGAACTTGACGGAAAAGGAAAGAAGGTCTTTTACTACAGAAGCAAGATCAAATCCATGGAGTTCAACCTTACAAAGGATCAGGTCGTCCTGCAGTTTGAAAAGAATGACGTCAGGATATCTTCTGCGTTGATAAACATGGACAACATCACTGCATCGTAGTAACACGCAACTGGCGATATGATCTGAATATTTGTAACCTTGTGTATGTTTATTGATAACTATTCACTTGTAGGCAGAACGATCGTCGCAGTGAAAAGATAAGAACGAGTTTCAGAGCGAACTAAGTAAAAAAGGAAGGGATTAGATCGATGGCCTGAATATCGATCCCCTGAATCTTGTTACGGCGATGGCGCTGGCCATCACGACTACGATTATAGCAATGGTTACCGGGAATTCCGGAGTTACAACAGCCTTGGCGGTCTCTAGATCGGCCTTGATCATGCTTATGTGTGCCTTGACCTCGTCAACAGGCCTTCCGTCATCAATCATCTTGACAAGGTTCACCCGCATGTCAATTTCGATCTTTTCCATGAGCTGTGGATTGTCCTCGTCGATATCGCTTTCAATGTTTTCGTAATTGTCGAGGTACGCTTCAACGGCTAACGCTCTGGCTTTCTGTGTATTGCCCTCTTCATATTCTTCTGCTGCCTGATCCAAAAGTTCGTTTATCTTGGCTATGTATCCCCAGCCATCAAGTTTGGTTTCTTCCT
This sequence comes from Nitrososphaera sp., assembly GCA_037441265.1. GTDB lineage: Archaea > Thermoproteota > Nitrososphaeria > Nitrososphaerales > Nitrososphaeraceae > Nitrososphaera. The sequence continues at coordinate 42,288 of JBBISN010000006.1, forward strand.
CTTTTTCAAGTCCCAGCCCTTCTTCTAATTCATTCACTATACCGCCTATGACAATCTTTACTTCCTCAAGGCTGGAATTGGCTTTGGTAAGCGAGTTCAGCTGTCCAAAGAATTCTTCTGCCTCCTCGGCTTCGTGGGTTGGAACCTGCGTCTTGATTGAATCAAAGACCGCTTCTGCTCTGGCGATGAACGCCGTCGAGTCCTGGTATTCTACCATCTCTACTATCTTGCCGTCTTTAACACCCTCTTCGTATTCGTTTTCCGCAGTCTCCAGAAGGTTTGAGATCACTGCTACCAGAGTAGCAGCATCCGTAGATTTCTCACCGGCAACGGCTTTCACTGCCTCGTCAATAAGGCCAGTGATTTCCGTCGTTTTTTGCTTAAATGCCTGGCTGGTATCCGAATTGGCTGCATTTGGAAGGGCCGTAAGTTTTGCCTTCAGGTCTGCCGCAAGCTGAGGGTTTGCGTCAGACAGCGGTTCTTCCATCAGTGTGAATACTTCGTCAATTGGGTGACCGGCGTGGGCAATGGCCAGCTCTACGTTTCCGGCTTCTTTGTTTGCGGTTGCCTGTTCCAGATGGCCTTTTATGAACTCTGCATTCGTGATAAAATCAGACGGCTCCTGTGCGAATGCTGGAGTGCTCACGTTTAGGGCCAATGGCGCAAAAGCTATCATTGCAGCAATCGCGACTGCACTAATCCTGGCAGAGAGATCCATAGCAAGAACGTCTTTTTCTGCCGAATTTAAAACAAGACGCAATTCTCATTTCCGAGAATACCCAAGATATGCGTACGAATGCTTTTATTGTCCGGCAGGAGATCAGTTAACGGATGGTAGGCGAGACGATTGCAAACTTTGATTCCTATGTCATCGTCGCCGTAGGATTGTTTGTGGTCGGCCTGTTTGCAGTAATGGTTTATGAAAGATCTGATTCAAAGTTCAGGCAGCATCAGCAGCACGGAGTTGCAGACAAGGACAGAAAGTGAGCTGCTAGAAAAGCTCGTTGCTGAAAAATTCTCCAGGGAAGGATTCCAGCAGCTAACAACAATACAGAAAAAAGCTCTGCAGGTAGTTTCAAGGCGAATCAACAGTCTTTTGGTTGCCCCGACCGGCTCTGGCAAGACAGAGGCTGCGGTGATGCCCGTGTTTACCATGCTTGCCCGGAACCCTGCCAGGAAGGGCAGCATAAGGGCTCTGTACATCACCCCGCTAAGGGCGCTTAACAACGATGTCCTGAGAAGGGTGATCCACTACGCCCAGTCCGACGGGCTGCGTGTCGAGATACGCCACGGCGACACGGCCATAAAGGACAGAAAGAAGATAGTCGAAGACCCGCCGGACATCCTCATAACAACGCCAGAATCGCTGGCGGTTGTGCTTACCAGCGAGAAGATCCTTTCTGCATTGAAGGGCCTTGAGTTCGTGATCATCGACGAGGTGCACGAGCTGGTTCCAAGCGAGCGCGGCGCGCACCTGTCAATAAGCCTGGAGCGGCTGCAGGCCGCATCAGAACAGCATGTAACAAGGATAGGTCTTTCCGCCACAGTTGGAAACCTGAAAGAGGCTGCCAGGTTTGTTTCCGGCACGGACCGCCGGTATGCTGTGCTGACAGACGGCTCGTCAAGGGGATACGACATTGACGTCCGGTACGTCAAGGGCTCGCTGAACAACGTCGCGCATTTCATCATCGAGTACGTCAGGGACAACAAGGTTGAAGGATCCGTTCTGCTTTTCACCAACACCAGAGACGAGGCCGAATACCTTGGCACCATAATGAAGAACCAGTCGGACATAAAGGTCGACATCCATCACGGCTCGCTGTCAAAGGAAATGCGCGAGGAGACGGAGCACACCCTGAGGGCCGGCGAGGCCGGCATCGTCGTGTGCACGAGTTCACTTGAGCTTGGTCTTGACATCGGTTCTGTGGATCTAGTGGTGCACTACGGCTCGCCAAGGCAGGTCTCCAAGCTGATGCAGCGCATAGGCAGGAGCAGGCACAAGCAGAGAACCTTTGCCAAGGGGCTGCTTGTCGTAAACAACCCAGACGACGAGATAGAGGCTTTTGCCATCATAAACAGGATGAAGAGAGGCTCCATAGAGGAGCAGAACATGCACGAAGGTGCGCTGGACGCCATGGCCCATCAGCTGGTGGGGCTTGCGATGCAGACTAGGGATCCTATCAGCGTCAATGGGGCGTTTGACCTGGTCAGCAGCGCATACCCGTACAGGAATATCGGGGTAGGCGACGTGGAAAACTGCCTTGAGATACTGGGAGGCCACAGCATCATCAAGTACGACAGGGAAAAGAGATCCTACGTGCGCCGGATAAAGGCGTACAAGTACTATTTTGAGAACCTGTCCATGATACCGCACGTGCTCAAGTTCGAGGTTGTGGACACCATAAGCAAGCGCAGGATCGGGACTCTGGACCAGCAGTTTGTGGGCGACTACGGCGACAGAGGAAACGTCTTTGTCCTCAAGGGCTCGCAGTGGCGCATTCTGTCCGTAGACGAGGGAAGGATGACCGTCAATGTAGAGCCATTGCACGGGGCGGCGATTAACATCCCCTACTGGGTTGGCGAGATGATACCGGTGGATTTCAAGACCGCAGAGGAGGTTGGCAGGATCCGAAACCAAGCTGCAAAAAAGCAGATCAAGTTGTCCACGCCCATAGTGGATGACACTCTGTCAGCGCTGAAGACAATCCCGGATTCAGAGAACATTGTCGTGGAAAGTCTGGCCGCACGAAACACCATAGTTGTTCATTCGGCATTTGGCTCAAAGGTCAACAATACGCTGGCGTCGCTGCTTTCAACCATACTTTCGTCCCAGCTTGGCTACGTCGTAGAGTCAAGGTCAGACGCTTACAGGATAATGCTTACATCAAGCGCGCGGCTGACCCGGGGCCGCATAGAGGCCACCCTTGCCGATGTGTACGACTTGGAGCCGGTCATCATTGCTTCGCTTGCTGGCACACACCAGATGAACTGGAAGGTCTGGATGGTGGCCAAGAGATTTGGGATGCTCAGCCGCGAAGCGCTGTACGACAAAAAGGTCGCAAGAATGATCTACGACAGGTATGCAAAGACTCCGGTGAGCTCTGAATCCATCAGGGAGCTTGTCCATGACAAGCATGACATAGAGCAGGCGCGCAGGGTTCTTGAGGACATCAAGCAGGGCAGGATCAAGATCCACTGGATCGAAGTAACGCAGTTTTCCGATCTCGCAAAACCGATAATGGAGCATTCTGCCAAGTCGGCCGCAGCGCCGCAGAGCATCGAGAAGGGAGTCATAGAGCTGGTAAAGGAGCGGCTTGAAAAGACAAAGCACCGGCTGGTATGCATCCGTTGCGGCAAATGGGAGCGGGTAATGGAAACAAGGGAGGCTCCCGACGAAATTGTATGCCCCACCTGCAGGTCACGGCTTGTTACGGCAACTTTCTGGTCTGACAACGACCTGTCCAGGATAATCCAGAGGAGGCTTGCAGGATCCAAGCTGTCTGAGGAAGAGGATCACCGCTTTGAGCGTGCATGGAAGGTGGCATCTCTGGTCAACAACTTCGGCAAGAAGGCCCTGGTGGTGCTGGCCGGCCACGGCGTGGGTGCCGACACCGGCGCCAGAATACTCCGAAATTACATCGACGACGAGCTGATGTACAGGAGCATCTACGAGGCAGAAAAGCAGTACGTGATGACCCGCGGATTCTGGAGCGACTAGCCAAGATGCATTATGGAGGAGTAGGGCCGCATGGTCAGTTCCGGCTTGCCTTCCCTACCCGGACCGGCAGTTGCGCCGATAAGCCGTATCCTGTCGCCGACGGCTAGCCTGTTGACCGACAAGCTCTGGGTGCGCCATCCTACAAGGCGGATCTCGCCGGTATCGTCTCCAAGCAGCGTCGACGTTACCGGAACAACCTCGCCGGTTTTCGTGCTCACGTCGGCGGTGTCCGGCGCCTGCAACACTATGGCTTCTACGACAACAGGCTCGGAATTGGCCGCTATATCCTTTATCTTGGCCTCAAACTTGGACAGGCTCGGGAAGGACGAGTCTTCGTCGGTGACGCGGATGTACGAGTCCTCCCTGGACAGTGTGACGGAATTTCCAAAGATCCTGCTTGGGACGCATTCTACCATGGTGCCCGGTGCCAGCTGGCTTGCAGTAGCAAGCGAGTTGTCTACAGTCATGGTCAGGGCCCGTCCTGCCCGGTCTGCGGCAAGGCAGACAAAGCTTCCCCGCCCTGTCTCCTCTCCAACAGAGATTATCCTCAGCGGCATCACGTCCACGTCTTCCTGAGAGCCGGAGAACTCCAGCGCCGTGCCCTCGTCGCCGTGGATCTCAAAGTCCCCGCCGCCAAACTGCGGATTGCCCTGCTTTACCCGAACGCCTATCAGCCGCACCTTCGTGCCGGTCTTGAAGACCTTGGGAACGCGGGATTCATCCACGTTCCAGATGACCGCGCGCAGAGTCCGGGTATTGGATTCGTTTGAAATCTGCAGCTGCAGCGACTTGCTTGGCTCGCCGCGCTGGTTGACAAAGTCAGTTATCCGCGGATTTGAATTGACGTATCCGGAAATTACGGCAGAATCCTGCGTTTCGCTGATGCCGTCCACGTTGGCCGTCAGCGAGTCTATAGTGGGTATGGCAGGGTCGTCCTGCGCCAGTTCAATGGAGCTGTAGCTGCCCAGGTTTATAACGGGCTTGCCGTCCAGACCAGCACGCACGTACCCCTTGACTATTTTTATCAGGTCGCCGGCTTGCAGGCCCATCTCGTCTGGAAGGTTTACCTGCTTGTCCCAGAGCTTGACCTTTACCCTGGAGCCCTTGTCAAAGATTGCCAGCGTCCGGGTGGTAGACTGCTCGTTGGTCTCCTTTCTTGTAAATTTGTAAACAGGATAAATGTTCATGATTCGCCCGACGACCGTCACGTCCTTGGCCCCGACGTAGATGTCTTTCAGGCCAGACTGTGTTTTTGGTATGCTGTCAAACGAGATTCCAAGGTCAGCAGCAACCAAGAAGAGCGCTCCCTGATCTGTAAGATAGCCGGCACCAACCTTGCGCTTTTTTTCATCTATCAGGTCCCGGATTATCTCTGCCGTCAGATCGGATTTTTGTCGGAGCATAATGTTGACCATGTCTACAAAATTCAGGGACAAAGACCTTCAGCCAGTGACACCATTGTTGGACTTGCCTATATATCTTGACAAACTAGGTGGCAGTTTCAAACCATGTTAACTGGCAGGCATACGGCTTGGCTAGCGCGCATGTCCACCGACTGCTTCAGACTGAGCATCGCAGACTTAGGGTTTGAAATTCTCCTGTGTCTCACGGTCAGACGGAAAACGGCTTTTGTGCTTCATAGGCCGGGTTTTTCTCGCCCACCAGGTAGTAGTTGGGAGTCTGGTCTGGAGGCATGCGCCGGACGATCCTTTTGTGGAACTTTTTGTAGTCGCCTCTAAACCTGCCGTGGTTCCACACGCTCAAGAGCTCGGCGGTAAACTTGCTGTTAAACGTGCCGTCAGCTGAAAGCTGGTTGTCTTGGCAGCCAGATATCAGGAGGACTGAAGCCTTGACCTTGCCCCGCGATTCCTTGAGACTCTTGTCTCTAAGTATCCCGTCGTAGAACTCTTTGTTTGCCCGGTAGGCGCGGCGCGCCACGTCTGATGGCATGAACTTGTACCTTGTTTTACTGTCATCGATGTTGGTGCTGCGGATCTCGACTCTGCCGCGGTAGAAGGCCTGCTTTGTCACCGTGCCGCTGTGGCAGCTGTCGGACATGACTAGGACCCGCACGCCCTGCGCAAACTGCTTTAGCAGAGAGTACAATTCGTCATCCACAAACTCGCCGTCGTACAGGCACCAGGTCTCGTCTTCCTCGTCCGGTTCATCGTTGTTGATGTCTGGAAGCTGCCCACCGTGGCCGGAATAAAAGAGCACAAAGATGTCGCCGGCTTGCAGGGTTTTTGCAGCTCGGCGGATATTGCTCATTACCTGCTTTCGGGTGGCATTCTTTGTCAAGAGCGGGATCACCTGTTCAAAGTTCTGGGATTTGGCTATCTCTGCTATATCCTGCGCATCTGCTTCGCAGGCGTTCAGCTCGCCGGACCAGCCGTCGTATTTTTTGGGGTCTACAGCGTTAAGGCCGATGGAAAGCGCGATTGCTCTTGTCATAAAACGCCCTCCAATGGACTGCAAAGCCGAACCGTTGTTTTAACAGTAAATCTAGCAGAGAAACCCATCATGTTGTTTTGTAATAGTTGGACAAGTACTATAAAAATATCTTCAAGTCATCAAAGCGGATCCTACTCGCTTGAAATCCGTGATCGTCAACAAGTACGCCCACTGTACTGGACCAGAAAGCCGATCTGCATCAAACATATTGTACACATTCTCTGAACCGTTACGCTGTTTTGGGGGTACCGTATTTTTCGTAAAAGACAAGTTCATTGAGCTGAAGGCGATTCTTCTTGCCCCGGATATTTCTGGCTGGATATCCGAAACCCAATATTATGGAGGGATTCAGCTCGTCAGGAATGCCAAAGTCATTCCGGAGTTTTCCTTCGTTGATGCCGGTAAAGACGCAGGAAACCACGCCGTAATTCCATGCAGCTAGCTGCATATCCTGCACTACCCTTCCGGCATCGATCAAATGAAACCGGTATTTTGGGTTGGTAAGCACGATTATTGCAAAGTTTGCACCTGAGACCCAGCCTCCGCTGGTGCTATCCTCAGCCAGTTTTTTGAGGTTGCCCTTTTCCTGCACCATGATAAACCGCCAGTGCTGGGTGTTTAGTCCCGTGCCTGTCAGCCTGGCGGATTCCAGAATCTTTAGTTTTATCTCTGAAGAAACTTGTTTTTGTGCAAATTCCCTTACATCAAGTTTAGTTGCTATGCATTCAAAAGCGTCCACCACTGCTCACCCTCATCTGCGTACACTAGTTGGCCTGCAAATGTTTTAAATCTTTTAGCGCAAGGAGACTTGAAGAAGTTTATCTATCAGATTTAGTAAAATACTGCAGATGCCGAGTTCTGGCTGGACTAGCGGTGTCATTTTGTTTCTGATTCTGCTGCTGGTGATGCCTCTTCACATTAGAGCAGAAGGCCAGGATGATGGCGCCGCCAAACAGTCCATAGACTGGGGGATACTTGACTACAATTTTTCCGGATACGAAAGAAATGAAGCGCTGGTACTTGGCGGCACCGTGCATGGATGTTCCGAAGAGCTGGGCAGCGTGACGATCCTTATCTACAACCAGAAAAACGAGACGGCGTACCAGCGGGAAACGGTGCTGCAAAAATGCGAGTTTCTGCGGTATGTGCCGCTTTCATCGCTGAAGGAATTTGGGATATTCAGCGTGTATGTTGAATACAAGGGCCAGCAGGACGGCCCCAAGAGTTTCTATCTCAGGGAGCCGATTTCTGGATTTGCAGATGTACAAGTCAATGCAAAGAACCGGATAGCTGGCAACTTTACCATGACTGTCATAACTGTTTCAAATGCAAATTATTCCACGAGCTCCGTCTGGGAGTTGGCTGTCTTTGCTGATGCAGATATCGATCTGTTTAAACTGCCAAAGAACTGGAAGGGAGAGGTTGACCATGGCAACCGGGCTGTTTTTTACACATTGAGCAACCCGATTGAGCCGGGAGAAAAGTCGGCTGTCAGGATCTATCAAAAGGAGATGCCAATCCAGAGTTTTGGCTGGGTTGCGTACGACAGCGCCGGCCTTGAAATAGCCAACGGCTCTGCAATAGTTAGACGCTGGTGATGGACCCGGGTTTCATACCCGAACCGCTCTATCTATCACAGCTTGATGGACTTTGAAATAGAAAAGGCTTGCCTTGCTAGATGGTTCGTGGATAAAGTCGTGATAAATTTAAGCAATTCAATCGTATAGAACATTATGCAAAAGATCACCCCATTTCTGTGGTTTGACAACCA
>JBBISN010000007.1:0-4141 GCA_037441265.1 Nitrososphaera sp.
GCTGGCTGCCATGATGACCAAGACAGGTACCATAGCGTACGTGGGGGGAGACCAGCTGGACAATTTCCTCAGTAGCGAGAACAAAATCACCTGGAGGTATCAGGGCAAGGGCAAGTACCGCAGGGTAGTCTCATCACCAAAACCGGTAGCGATACTGGAGCACAGGATAATCCGTTCTTTAGCCGATTCAGGCTACATTGTCATTGCATGCGGCGGTGGCGGAATTCCTGTGGTTGCTACCGAAAACAACGCCAAAGCTGGCGTTGATGCAGTTATAGACAAAGATCTAGCCGGGGAGTTACTCGCCAGACAGATAGGTGCAGACAGGTTCATCATCCTAACCGACGTCGAGGGCCTGTACCTGGACTTCAACAAGCCCACCCAGAGACTGGTCGACAGGCTAAGTGTGAGCAAGGGTGATGTGGATATCTCGCATCTTGAAGAAGGAAGCATGGGGCCCAAAGTTCGTGCCTGTTTGCAGTTTGTAAGAAGTGGAGGAAAAGAAGCGATAATTGCCAGCCTTGACAAGGTGCTTGAAGCAGTCGGAGGCAAGGCCGGGACTCATTTTTACCCCTGAAAGACCGGTGCATTCTATGGGTTATTTTCTATTTTGTGATATATGTGAAATTTATAATAATAAATGAATTAAACTTAAACAAGCGGCGGATCGACTTAAAGCCTGATGAGATAGATGCCGTCTGAAGACATTAAGGCAAAGATCGAATCTGCCAACAAGGAAGCCGTTCAGAGGGTTCTTTCTTCAAAACCGTTCCTCATAGATGTAAAACCCGCGATAGAAGTTCTGCCCGGAATGAACAAGAGATCCATCTTCCATGCGGGCCCTCCAATAGAGTGGAGCAGAATGTGTGGCCCCATGAAGGGCGCGATAGCCGGCACCATGATTTTCGAAGGATTGGCCAACAGCTGGGATGGTGCAGTAAAACTCATCGAAGAGGGAGAGATCGAGTTTTCTCCGAACCATGATCATGAAGCAGTTGGCCCCATGGCCGGAGTGATATCCCCCTCATTGCCAGTGATGGTTGTCAGGAATGAAAAATATGGCAATATCAACTACGGCAGAATTGTAGAGAACAGGATACAATTCGGCGCGTTCGATGAAGAAGCGGTAGAATCTCTGAGATTTTGGGCGCATATTCTGGCTCCGGCGATAGCCAGAGCTCTGGCCAAGATACGCAGTCAGGGAGACGCGGGAATAGATCTGAAATCAATAATGGCAAGGGCGCTTTACATGGGAGACGAACTTCACAACCGCCCCGCTGCTGGTACTTCATTATTTGCTCTAACGATTCTCCCATACCTGATCGAAACGACAGAAGACAAGGAATTGCTTTCTCAGATCGTCAGATATTTTGGTTCAAACGAGATATTCTTTCTCTGCCTTGCCATGGCCGCCGGCAAGGCCACAATGAATTCAGCTAGAGAGATAGAGTATAGCACCCTTGTAACGGCGATGGCTCGCAATGGCGTTGAATTCGGCATAAAAGTGAGCGGGCTTGGAAACCGTTGGTTTACCGGTCCTGCAGGAATGGTTCGTGGATTGTACTTCCCCGGCTTTGGAAGTCAGCATGCCAACCCGGACATGGGTGATAGCGCGATAACTGAAACTACAGGCATTGGAGCATTTGCGCTGGCCAATTCTCCGGCCATTCTTTCATTGGTAGGAGGCACTGCCGAAGACGCATTCAAGTACACACGGCAGATGCAGCAGATCACAACAACGCTAAATGACACCTTCCTGATACCTATTTTTGATTTTCAAGGAACGGCTACAGGAATAGACATCAGAAAGGTAGTCAAAACTGGGATCCTACCGGTGATTGATACTGCTATCGCACACAAGGACCCTGGAATAGGGATGATAGGTGCAGGAATAGTAAACCCGCCGATGGAAGCATTCAAGTCAGCTCTTAAAGAATACGCTGCAAAATACAAATTGTGACGCGGTAGTGAACCTAAGTTCTGCGTATCGTATGTTTCATCCAGCTGACATTTCAGAGTTGTTGGGGTACTAACCAAACGAGCCCAAGGGTAAAGACACACTTTCCGAACCCTTGGTAATCACCAAGATAGTTTGGTCTCTAACTATATTGGGTGAGTTTAATGAAACCCTGATGACGCTATTTGCAGGAATTTGCTTAACAAGGACATGGGAGTTATCAACGCTAAAGCTAGACTCATCTGTGCTTTCCAGACGCATGTCATCTCCAACGAAATATGTCAAGCCGCTTCTTGCGTCATAAACTACTCCGCATTTAACATAGACCAAACTGTTCCTGAAATCGTCGCTGGGCTGTTTGCCTAGCAACGCTTGTTTTGCCGCTGCATAGTATGTATCCTCTTCTTGCGAAGTACATTCTAGTTCCATCGGTTCGGTAAAGGTTGTTTGACGGTACCACTGTTTTGTGTATTGAACGATGTTGAAATTGTTGCTGCCTAGCTGCACCGATTCGCTATTCATGTTGGATATTGTCGCATATATCTTCAAGTGGCGCGATGTAGAATCTCCGTCAGAGAGTTTGATATCGGTCAGATTGATTAAAAGGCCGCCTATTGAGATGTTGTCTCTTGATTGAAGAGTATTTTCTGATCTAAAGATGTCTGTAGTAGGCGATTTCTCAGCTCCGTTGCTCATGTAAAACCAGACAGTCGCACCTATGATTCCAGAAATGATGGCAACAATTACGACGACAAATGTCGCCTTGTTCAAGCCGATTATTCTTCTCTAATATCGGTATCGCAAGAATTAAGGCTTCTTACATAGAAACGATGTCAAGTATGGCTCATAGACATCGTCCAAACAAAACCTCGCAGACAAAAGGCCTTTCCAAAAGTGCAGAGATTTTTGCCGTGCTCAATTTTCAGAAGTAACATCATTATGTTACGAGCATGCAGCTCTTGGTATTGCCAGCCATCTCGACAGACGGAACCAGTTTAGGCAACCATAAGTATGTCTTTAACTCGTCTCGTCATAACCTTCCAGTTCGTACTTTTTGGCGATGATTTTTTCTGCTTCTTCTTTTTCGGATAGATATTGGACGTATTTATTGTTCCATTGCGTTATCGATCTATAATGTTTCATTCCTGTAATTAACCAGACAGAAGAGATGCTCATGACAACGGAAAGCAAGAACACCAAGACCTCGCCAAAGTCATCTTCTCTATCAAGCATCGCATAGAATGCAGGATGCAAAAATAGGTAGGCAGAAAGTGCTATGGATACCGGTGCCAATATTATCGCCGAGATGGAGACGCCAAGAAGGGCCTTCCTTATCTCTTGCATTTTTTCTATAAAGCCATCCATAATAGTTAGAATGTTATCTCTGGAACAAGATATTTCTCCACTCAAACTACGATCCCTCCTGCCAGACAGAATCACTCTCAGGTTTTGTTTTATTACCAAGCAAAGGATCTTTACTTCTTTCAAGTTCATCCTTGCTACGCGGAAACATTTTTTCATAAGGTTCCAAAATCATTCTACAAAACTCTATGCCCTTCTTGCTTGGCCTATAGATAGTAACGGATCTTTTTCCTAAAGAGATCTCGTATCTGTTAATCAATCCTTTTTTCTCCATTTCGTCGAAAATCCCCCTGTGCTTCTTTAGGTTCAAACCACAGTAGCTTACCAGCGAAGTCTGGTTAAGCTCGCCGTATTCGAGCAGCTTTAACAGGATATCTTTGACGATATAGATTCTGTCCCTATAGGATACCTTTGATTCAAAAGATAACTGCATTACCGTTCATTCAATTTTGGTATTCTGACATTAATTAAGGTCGATTAACCATGTTAATTGATATTATAAGGTCAGAATATTGTCGCAAGAGACAGGGCCGCTGTTTGGCCGATGCTTTCGAATGCAGAAAGTCGTTTGCACTGCATTGCACCGCACAGACTCTGATGCAATGTACACGGACTGCTTATACTCTTTTTGACACCACCTCGCAGTGGTGATAGCAGCACAGAATGCTCCACTGCCCAAAATGTACTAACCAGCTGGAAGAGAACGTGCTCATACACGTCGAGGACATCAATTCGACTTGGTGGAAATGCATCAGATGCGATACGTTCTACCAGATAGCACACCTAAAAGAATCAATCCTGATACCGTGAATTTCAGTCGTC
>JBBISN010000007.1:4241-23641 GCA_037441265.1 Nitrososphaera sp.
CTACCAGATAGCACACCTAAAAGAATCAATCCTGATACCGTGAATTTCAGTCGTCATATACAAAGGATTTTGATGATCTTGCAAAACGGCAGAGCTTGGAATATGTAAACTACGTCCTGGTTGCCCACTGTACCTCCCGCGTGTTTGGCCATGGTTTGCGCACCAATAGTGGATCTTGACGGTCAGAAAGCTTTTTGCACCGTGTGGCGTCTTTGGCAAGACTAGCAGTTATTACAGCCTTCGACTTAGCCATATTGCCCCTTCATTGACTGACAAGAAAGATGATGCGTCGATAAGACTGGGATTACGCCAGAATATAGGCCAGTTTGCCATTCTGGTAGCCGTTAATGCCTTTGTCGGTGGCATGGTGGGTCTGGAACAGACCGTTGTACCGCTTTTGGGCAAGAACGAGTTTGGAATCGAATCAAATGCAGTAATCCTGTCGTTTATTGCGAGCTTTGGTGTAGTCAAGGCCTTTCTGAATCTGTATGCAGGGGCCCTGTCTGACAGAGGGGGCAGAAAGAAGGTTCTTGTTTTAGGCTGGCTTTTTGGCCTGCCGGTCCCCTTTCTCCTTCTCTTTGCCACCGACTGGAATTGGGTGATACTGGCAAACATCCTGCTTGGAGTCAACCAGGGGCTGGCCTGGTCGATGACTGTCAACATGAAGGTTGACCTGGTCGGCAAAGAAAGGAGAGGGCTTGCCCTCGGCCTCAATGAGTTTGCAGGCTACATCTCGGTAGCGGCAGTGGCGTTTGTCACCGGATACGTGGCATCTGCTTATGGAATGAAGCCATATCCGTTCTATTTTGGGATTGCATTTGCAGTCCTGGGTACGGCAATTTCCTTGTTTGCAGTCAAGGACACAAAAAAGTTTACAGATTTGGAAGTCAGACAAACCCTTGAACACAAAGAAACAGCACCAAATGCAAACTCGACATTTGGGCAGGTGTTCATGCAGACTTCTTGGAAGAACAGGACCTTGTTTTCAGTCAGCCAGGCGGGCCTGGTCAACAATCTCGTTTTCGGCGTGTCGTGGGGCCTGCTCACGCTCTACTTTTCATCGTTTGGAACAAGCGTCAACGATATCGGTTTTTTGAAAGCCTTGCACCCGGGGATATGGGGTATACTTCAGCTGGCCACCGGGCCTCTAAGCGATAGAACCGGGCGCAAGGTGTTCATATATCCCGGCATGATACTTCAGGCTGCAGGCATCTGGATTGTTCTCTTCTCGAGCCCTTCGTCATTGTACGGCTGGATCGCAGGCATGTCAGTGCTGGGCGTAGGAACTGCGCTTGTCTATCCCACACTTCTTGCAGCCATCAGTGATGTGGCACATCCAAAGTGGCGGGCAACCTCGCTTGGAGTGTACAGGTTCTGGCGCGACCTTGGGTTTGTGGCAGGTGCAGTAGGAATAGGCTACCTGGCAGACGTCTTTGGGATGGAAAGTGCCCTGCATTTCGTTGCAGTCATTGCAGTGGCATCAGGAATTCTTGTGTTTGTCGCAATGCGCGAGACGGTCTCAAGACCGTAACTACATTCTGATGGCGCACGAGTTAGGGCCTGCTTCTAGATCCCCCATGTTGATCTGGTCGCACGATACAAGCTCTTTGTTTATCTGGATTATCATCCTGTAGTTGGCTGGCCTTGGCGGGACAGAAGAAACCATAAACTCTACAAACTCATCTTTGGGCATCGACAGCAGTTTGACATTTTCCTTCACCGAACCTATTGTGCCTGTGATCAGTTCTCCGTGCTTGACCGTAATCGAGTTGGGGTCAAAATGTGCAGGAAGAATAACAGCATCATCAGGATACTTTAGTACCTTGTCCTGGTACGTATCGTAGAGCTTGGTTGCAAACTCTTTGGCCTTGTCACGCAGGTCTGGCCTGCCAACGCCGTTGACAAATATTGTGTCGCCGGTAAAGATGCAGGTCTGTCCTGCGCCCATGTCCAGGGCAAAGCACATGCTTCCCTCGGTATGGCCGGGGGTGTGAATAACCTTGAGAGATACGCCGTCGCCGACAGGTATTACATGGCCGTCGCCCACCAGATTCACCTCTATTCCAAGATCGCTGGACGGCTCGTAGCCTTCCTGTGCACCAATGTACGCCTTTGCGCCGGTCTTCCGGGCAAGTGTTGAAAGACCGGAGACATGATCTGCGTGCATGTGGGTGTCGACCACGTTTGTTATTTGCAGACCGTTATCTTCTGCAAGCTTTAGGACCGAGTTATCCAGGTCACAGGTGCAATCGATGACGGTTGCGGTCTTGTCAGAAGCAATGACATACGCCATGCAGCCTTTGGACACGCGCCTCAGCTGCCAGACCCTTACGGCTTTTTGATCAGGGCCGGCAGTTTTTGGCAGTGGCACTTCGGCAATGTCATAAACTTGGTTCCATGCAGCCATGCCGCCTTTAACGCTCTTTACCTTGTACCCCATTCTGGAAAGCATCTGCGCGGCCATCATGGACCTGTTTCCATGCGAGCATAACGTGACGATCTCTTTGTCTTTTGGGATCTGTTCGGCTATCAGTTTCTGTGAAGTAAAAAGCCTGTCTACAGGTATCAATGGTGTCTTTTGATGCTTGTCGTACGACAACCGCCACGCTTCGTATTCTTCCGGTGTCCGTACATCTAGGATGAATACATCTTCTCCCTTGTCTAATTTTTCTTTGAGCTTTGAAGCCTCGATTTCAAGAGGGTTGGTATATCCTGATCCACTAAATTTCATAACGCATTCCTTTTCTTACTTGGTCCTTGAGTTTATTTAAACCATTTACATCGGTCAATCCAAAGTAGTTTCCACGACAAAGAGGACACCGAGATGGAATTAGTCAGACTGTTTTGCACACAAATCATGCCGTCAATAATGATAAATAGTTAAAAAGCCATTTATGAAATATGCCAAGACCGTGCCATTTTGACTTAACTGCGGACGATCCGCAAAGAGCCATGAAATTCTACCAAGATGTATTTGGATGGAAATTCGAGAAATGGGAAGGAGGACAAATGGAATACTGGATGGTTACTACAGGCGCCAAGGAGCAAGAGGGAATCAACGGTGGCCTCTCTAAAAGGGGCAAGGAAAGCATGCCCAATATGAACACGTTGGATGTTCCTTCCGTCGACGAATTTGCAAAGAAAATTCAAGAGAAAGGCGGCAAGGTGCTAATGCCGAAAATGGCCATACCAACAGTCGGATGGTTCGCCACCTGCCAGGATACTGAAGGAAACATCTTTGGTATAATAGAATTCGACAAGAACGCAAAGTAGTTGCTTCTAGCTCGAATTCTTCTCTTTTCTTTTACTGGCAAGAAATTGAGGGAAATCATGGCTATTGATCCTGATAGCATTGTTATCTCAGATGCTGGGCAAAATTCACATAAAAGCAATGAGATTCCTTGGTCACTTTTTTATCGCGCTTTCGTCCATGTATATTATCTCCCAGAGATGTCCATCGATGTCTTGGAAAGCACGTCCGTACATCCATCCATAATCTTGCGGCGCTCTAGATTCCCTGCCCCCGGCTTCTATGGCCTTGTTTACCATCTGGTCTACTTTTTCTCTGCTTTCGGTGGATAATGCCAGTATCACTTCGGTATCTTTTGTAGCATCACAGATTTCTTTTTTAGTAAAGCTCTTGAAGAATTTTTCAACTAGGAGCATCACGTATATGTCTTCGCCAACAATCATGCATGTCGCATTCTCATCGGTAAACTGTGGGTTGAATGTAAAACCAAGTTTGGTAAAGAACTCGATTGTTTTGTGGAGATCTTGCACTGGCAAATTCACGAAAATTTTTGTTGCCATTATGTTAGAATAAGGATTGAAGACTATAAACACTCTGAATTAGTCCAGTCTAATCGTCATCTTGGTACGATGCATTTAATTCCATACGTTTATGGGGCCAGTGGGATTTGGGCTTTAGATTTTCTGGGACCGTATACATTATTTTGATAGCCTAGAGGAGTTGCTAACACATGATAAGGTATTGCCAGACAGGCATAAAGACAATTGGACCCTGGAGGATGATGTGATTCTTTGTAACCACTATGGAAAGAGGAGATTCTACTCTGTGTTGGAAGTTTTTGACACCTTCTATGTCAGACGAACGTATTTGTTCCCGATATTTTACTTCTATAGGCAATGGTTTTCCAAATAGATCTATTACAATGTCTACTTCATTTTTCTCCCTCCAATACATCAATGAAGAGTATCGCGATGGATCTAGATTGAATTGCAGCCTTTTAGTATGGTCTGCAACCATTGTTTCAATTATTTTGCCAAGTTCTTCTGTATTAGTTAGAGTTTGATCGTCTAGTAGCGCGCAAGATACATTTCTTATACCAACATCATTTACGTAGATTTTTTTCTCCCTTCTGCTCCTCTTGACTCTGCTTTGGGAGTAGAACTCGGATTCTGATATGAGAAAGGTTGTTTTTAGCAGATGTAGATAAGTATTCAGAGTTTCTCGCCTTAGATCCAAGGTTTGTGCAAGCTGTACACGATTGATTATTTGTGATGATTCTTTAGCCAATATGGCAAATAGATTTTCAAGTGCAACAGGATCTCTTACCTTGTTTGTTCGAAGTATGTCTTTGTACATTGTTAATTGAAGATAATTTCTCAGATATTGCGCGCAGGCAGAGAGATCTTGTGTTGCTGCAATTTCAGGATAGCCACCTTTGATAAAATACTGGTTAAGGTGGACCAATATCTTGTCTTTATATGGAATTAGATCTTTTGACACCTTAACTATCTCGTTATAGAAATGTTCAGGTTTGTTCTTGGTTATTGCATGCCTTAGTGCCATTCTCATTACTGAATTGGCGGTATTGAGAAGATCTACCATTTTCTCGCCTTCTCTGAATCTCAAATATTCGATAAATTTCATAGGTAAAACTATCTGAGGATTTAATCGCCCAACAAGAGCCTCTGAAGACCCTTGTAATATGCTCAAGCTGGACGAACCAGATATGACAAATTTTATCTTGTAGCCAAGGTCGTACCAACGCTTTAGTATTTCTTCCCAATTTTCTACGGCTTGAATTTCATCTAGAAAGAAATAGACACGTTCCTTTAGATCATCAATTGGCTTCTTGATTATTACCGTAGAATACAATTCAAATATTTCCTTCGTTTTCTCCGGCGTTATCTTTAGGTACGGATCATCCAGAGACAGATAAAAGATATTCTGAGGCTTTGTTTCTGTGAGTAGTTTTTCAATCAATTGAAACATTAAAGTAGTTTTACCCACTTGTCTTGGCCCTGTTATAGCTACAATTTTTTCGTGTTCAAGCTGATCTAAAAGTTTGTAATAATCACGCCTTTTGAATTCTTTTAGTTTGATGCTTGGAATTGGTTTGTTTACCCACCAGGGATTGTGAACGTACAGAATTCTGAGAAGTTCTGTATCATAGGTACTCATCTGTAAAACTGATTCTATTCAGCTAAATATAAAGTGTCCTATATAGCGGACACCCATAGTAACGAACGTGTCGGCTATAACCTGGTAGATCAGATAGAAAAACAAAGGTTATGTTCAGCACACAATGTGTAATGAAACGAACCTATTCAAACTTTGAATGCAATACTTTGAAACAAGAGAGGTTTTGTGGCAGGCCAGATACAATGATTAAGTAAATATTATAATCTAATGACTTATTACAGTCATTTCTATAGTTATATAGTATAATATTTATTATTTCTGTATATTTATTGCAAATCATCGAAATTTCTTATGGGGCCAGTGGGATTTGAACCCACGACCTCCAGCGCCCCAGGTTCGTCGGCAATCCAGTCTGACTGCCTCTGACATCCTAGACCAAGCTAGACGATGGCCCCTCGTAGAGTCAGATTCTGCATCCTCTTTTAAACCTACACCATCATTCAAACTGGATGTCCATGCCGCCCTTTGTTACGCTCATTTTGTACGACTCATAGTCGTTGACCGGGATCACTTCCAGTTTTTGACTGCTGCACAGCGGGCAGATAGAAAACCCGGATGAGCCTTTCAGAAGCGATGCTGCCCACAGGCAGCGGTTGCAGATGACCAGGTCGCGGTGTTCCTCGCCGGCCATCAGACTGCTTTCATCCTCTTAAACGAGTAGACGCCAAATACTCCAAGGGCGGCTGTATACACCGTCAGCATTCCAATGTTGGCTGCAAGGTTGCTGTTCTCAACATCCAGGATCGTTGCCCGCAGGGCATTTACGCCGTATGTCGCCGGATCTATGGCCGTGAGAACCGAAAGCCATGCCGGCAGGTTGTCCAGCGGGAACAGCGCCCCGCTCAGAAAGAACAGCGGGAATACCACAAAGCTCACTATCATCTGGAACCCTTCAAGACTGTACATGTAGCTGCCCAGGGCAAGGCCAAGGGAGGTAAGCCCGAAAGAGAGCAGCAGTATCACGGCTACCGCCTGCAGTATAAAGACTGGATTGAATGGTATGCCGATGGCAGCTCCGATGACAAGGAGTATGGATGCCTGTATCAGCGAGTTGGTCATTCCGCCAAGGGTTTTGCCAACAAAGACCGTGCCGCGGCTGACCGGGGCCACCATGACGCTTTTTAAAAAGTCAAACTTTCTGTCCCAGATTATGTACGAACCGTAAAAGACCGACGTAAAGATTATCGACATGCTGATGATGCCCGGAAATATGAATTTCTGGTAGTCCAGGTCCGGCGCTGATGGGACGCTGACCGTGGAGCCTATCCCCGATCCTATGACAAACAGCCAGAGCAGGGGAGTAAATGTCGAGGCTACGAGCCGGCTCTTTTCCCTCAAAAAGACCTTGAATTCCCGCAGCCAGATGGCGTACAGTCTGGCCAGATGGATCTGCAGGTCAGTCATACTTGGCAAACCTCTCGCTAAAGCCGCCCTCCGGCGCTTCCTTTATGTTCCTGCCGGTAAGCCTTATGAACACGTCGTTAAGGGTCGGACTGGTAAAGTCTGCGTACTCGGCTTCTATTTGCTTTAGCAGAACCGGAAGATCGCGCTTGGCATCCTTCACCGATAGCACCATAAAGCCGTTCTCGTATTCCAGCTTGCGAACAAAATCAAACCCTTTTGCTATTTCCTCGGCGTTGTCGGCCTGGGTCTTGATCCTGATGATGTCGCCGCCAAGGCCGGCCTTCAGGTTGGCCTGGGTGTCCAGCGCAATTATCTTGCCCTTGTCTATGACGCCTATTCTGTTGCAGAGCAGGTCGGCTTCCTCCATGTAATGCGTGGTAAGTATCACGGTAATCTTTTCCTCCCCCACCAGACGCCGGATGTACCTCCACATGGTCTCGCGGCTGGCCGGATCTAGGCCAAGAGTCGGCTCGTCAAGGAACATGACCTTTGGCTTGTGCAGCAGTCCCCTGGCGATCTCCAGTCGCCGCCTCATGCCGCCAGAGTAAGTCTTGACACGATCGTCTTTTCTGTCAGACAGGCCCACAAGGTCAAGGACTTCTTGTATTCTCTTCTGCCGGATGCTGCGCGGAAGGCTGTAAAGAAGTGAATGGATGTACAGGTTTTCGTAGCCGGTGAGCATGTCATCGCTGCTTGGAGCCTGGAAAACAATTCCGATGCTTTCGCGTACCTTGGCCGGTTGGCGGACAATGTCAAAGCCGTTTACCGTGGCCGTGCCGGACGTCGGCTTGAGCAGGGTTGCAAGCATGTGTATGGTGGTAGTCTTGCCGGCGCCGTTTGGGCCCAAAAGTCCAAAGATCTCGTTTTCTTCTATGTCAAGAGTCAGGTTGTCAACTGCCGTCAGGCGTTCGTACCTCTTGACCAGATTACGGATCTTTATCAACAGACAAACCTTGTCTGTTGCCGCTATTATACCTTGAACAAAAAAGAAAAAGAGTTACTTGCCTATCCTGAACATCTTGGTGCCGCAGACCGTGCAGATCCCCTGGGTTGCGGGCTTGCCGTTTTTCATGGTGACTTTTTTCTCGTCTTTCATAGCTCTTTTAGATTTACACTTGACACAATAGGCTTCCATATCGTGCCTATGCGCAAAGTCCTGCTTAAAGAAGGTTTCCACTAGCCCTGTTCTGGCGCCAGCCAGTCAACAAGCGAGTCAAGTTCCTCGCATGTAAGGCTCACGCGTATGGGCCCAAGCGGCGATTCCTGGTCTTCTTCTACCACCGCAGCTATGCCTGCCGTGGCTGCCTGCTTGTTTAGCAGAAACCAGGTGCTGTTTCCAGCCCGGTTGTCCAAAAGCATCCTTCGCAGCACTCCCATGGCTGACCGGGACCGGGCTTGCTCGTAGATGATCGATAGCGAATCGCTTCCCGCGGCCCTGCCGATTACCCGGCTTCCGTACCGGAATTCTGGCGAGCATCTTGCAATTATGTTGCAGATGGCATCCATGACCTTCTGCGGATCTTCTGACGGGTTTACAGCCGCCTCTACTTTTAGATCGATGGCTGATCCGATGTTAGGCTTCTTCATCAATCCATCCCCTTACTATGGCGTATGCGCGTTCCTTTAACTGATCGACGGTGATGTCGTTGTTGGACAGGGTCTCGTCGGCCAGCGCTATGGCCTCGCTGATTCCCACAGACAGCTCCCGTTTGTCCCGCCCGGCGAACTCGTCGCTGGTGGACGGGGCGTCAGATCTGTTCCGGCCCTTCAGATGCCTAAAGCGCGTGTCCTGGGAAGCGTGTATTGCCAGCAGCTTGACTGTTCCAAGCTTTTTTAGGACTTGAACTTCGGATATGCTGCGCACACCGTCTATTACCAGATGATCGTTGATTCCTTCCCGCTCTATCTTTTGCAAGAGCAGGTATGCCACTGCCCCCTGACCATGGTCCTGCCGCAGCTTCAGCATCATCTTGCCCAGATTGGCATCGGTGGGATCAAGTCCCTGCCTTTTTGCCTCCTCACGTACCACATCGCCCATGATTATCACGGGAAAACCTTTTTCCTTTAGGTAGGAAGCAACGGTGGATTTGCCTGCACCGGGCATGCCAGTCAGGCAGACTATCAACCTCTTTATCAAATCGATTGCAGGTTTGACGTTAGTGGCTTTTATCTTTACTCCGCAGAAAGGTCCCAGTAGTTGGCTTCCTTGAACTCTTCTTTGGGCTTGCCCAGGGATTTCCATTCCTTGAATGATTTCGGGTACAGCTTGACATTCTGGTAGCCGGCCATCTTTAGAGCATAGTACGCCAGACCTGAAAGAGTTCCGACGCTGCCGCAGTAAGTGATTATTTCTGCATCCTGAGATATGCCGCGGTTTTCTATCATGCGCTTGAGCTCTTCGGCCTTGCGAAGTATGTTGCCGTTTGCGCCAAGCATCGTGTACGGGATATTTCTTGCCGTCGGTATGTGCTCGGTCAGAAAGTTCAATCTTTCTCTTGAGTCGACCAGCAATTTGCCTTGCTGGGACTGGGCTGCCTCCACGTAACCGGCGTCAGCGTACATATCCTTGTTTATGTTCAGCGTGTGTTTTGTCTTTTGGTATGCTCGAACCTGAGTTTCGGCTTCAAGACCAAGCTCCTTCCATTGTTTGAAGGTTGTTTCCAGCAGCGCGGTATTGGAATGTCCGACATACTGGAAGGTCCACGCGACCCGGGCTGCCAGCGCGCCAAAAGTATCGTCGTATACCACCACAGGCATTTCTTCGGTGACACCCAGCTCCTGCAGCAGCTCAACGACGGTTTCAGGTTTATCGTCGGCCAGAAGCCGGGCCAGTGGGAGCGAAACGGCAGTCGGTATGTGACCTGCCTTGTAGTCCTCGGCCTTTCTGACATCAACTACCCTTACCGCCTTTTTCCGTATCAGCGAGCGCAGCATGTCAACATCGCAGACGATAGGAAGCTTGGCGTACTCTTTTGCCTTCGCCTTTGATTTGGGTCGGGGCTTTGCGCCCGACTTGGCTTTTACCGGTTTCAAGCGGCGCATTCCCCTCTTGCAGTCTTGGCGGTGAATTTGGCGTCGCTGCCGTAGTCCATGTACGCGTCCGGGTCCTGCTCCTGTGGCGGAAGTTGTATCACAGGGTTGAGGGCATTTTTCATGTCTTCAAGGTTCTTGATGCTGGCAGTGCCCTGGCCCCGGACGATCCTGCTTATCCATTGATCCAGACTTTCGTTCTCCGCGCGTTCGGTTCTGTAGATTTCGACTATCTTTAGAATCGTGTCTATAACGCGCTTGGCTGGAACGCGCATGGCTGCTTTTCCAAGCTCGCCGTTTTCGCCGGCGCTGCCGCCAAACAGCATGGTATAGGTCGGCGACATCGCGCCGCCGATTCTTGACGCGCCGCCAAAGAATCCGATGGTGGCTATTTCATGCTGCCCGCACGAGTTGGGGCAGCCGCTTATCTTGATGGTGGAATTCTTCAGGTCGTCGTTGGTGTCCAGCCCAAGCTCAAGGAACTTGCGCTGCACTTCCTTTGCCAGCCTGTGCGAGTTGGTGATGGCAAGGTTGCACGACGTAGTTCCGGAGCATCCCACCGCAGCGGCTATGGTGAGGGCGCCAGGATTGGCCAGGCCGGCAGTTGCCAGCCTTCCATAAAATTCAGACAGTTCCGTTCCCCGGACGTAACGGATGGCAAAGTTCTGCTGCGGAGTGTTTCTTGCAACGCCTTCAGCCGAAAAGTCGCGGATGGCCGAGGCAAGCACGCGCAGCTGGCTGGCCGTGATATCTCCAGCGCCAAGGGTGATAAAGACGGTAAAGTAGCCTTCCTGCTTTTGCGGCACCACGTTGGTATGCAGCCATCTCTCATAGGCAGGGCTATCCCTAGTGACGTGCTCGTTGAGCATTGGTAGCTTGGTCATGCGCGGCGCCTTGGGCAGCTGCCTCGTATCTTCCTCAGACTTTACGTCGTACATCCTGGCAGTTGCCGTCGCGGTAGTCATCTCAACTGCTATCCGCTCCTTGAGGACCATCTTTTGGAATTTCTCCCACCCGGTCTCGTGGACAAGATAGCGCATCCTGTTTCTGGCCATGTTCTCGCGGTTGCCGTGTCTATCGAAAAGTCTTATAGTTGCCATGCAGGTAGAAAGAACCCGGTCTTCGGGAGTAAAGTCCTCCAACAGATGGCCTATGAACGAGGCGGCGCCAAGTCCCCCGCCTAGGTAGATCCTGAAACCTCGGACTTGCTTGCCATCCTCCTCTTTTATCGTTGGCACAAGGCCTATATCGGCTACCCTTACAAGACCGTGCTTTTCGCAGCATGCAAAGTTAAGCTTGAACTTTCTTGGCAGGTTCTGGCACATCGGGTTTCTAAGCAAAAAGCGCGCAATGGCCTTGGAGTACGGGGTTGCATCAAAAGCCTCGTCCGGGCAGACACCGGCAAAGTGGCTGCACATGACGTTTCTGACAGTGTTGCCGCATGCCTCTCGCGTGGTCAGGCCGACCTCTACTAGGCCCCTCATCACTTCGCTGACATCTTCCAGCTGTACCCAGTGCAGCTGTATATTCTGCCGCGTCGAGACGTGTGCCGAGCCTATGGAAAACGCCTCTGAAAGGCCGGCTATCTTTTCAAGCTGTTCGGAAGTTATCTCGCCTCCTGGAATCTTGATCCTGATCATGCTGTAGCCAGCGTGAAGCCTTGAGCCGTATGCGCCGTTTTGTAATCGGAATCGCCTGAAATCGTCTTCAGAAACCTTGCCCTGTCTGAAAAGCTTAACCCTGTTTGCGAAAACCTCTGTTTCTTCTTCCCTGCCCCATTTTGAAGCGGGCTTTGGGGTATATGTCCCCTTTTGTTTTGGACTGACAGTAGACACTCTGGACTTTCCCATTTTATGTGATAAAACGCTGTTGTAAATCATATATTTTTTGTGGATACAGGAATTATTGGTAGCGCTGCCTCAGATCAGCGGCAATATAGGCATCCATCGGCCGATGCACAAGTCTTAATAATGCTAACCTCAAGTTCTATGCATGGCAGCGAAAGTCAAGCCGGTGCCAGTGGGTTACCACACGATAACTCCCGCTCTTATTGTGCGCGACGCGCAAAAGGCGATCGAGTTCTACAAGCAGGCATTCAACGCAAAAGAGAACGTGCGCTTCTACATGCCTGATGGTAAGGCCATCATGCATGCTGAGCTCAAGATAGGCGACTCGAAATTCATGATTTCCGATGAATCCCCTCAAATGAAGTGCGAGTCTCCGCAATCACTCGGTGGAAGCCCGGTTACTCTTTACACATATGTTAAGGATGTCGACAAACTCTTTGACCAGGCCGTAGCCGCGGGCGCCACGGTAGTGATGCCGGTCATGGACGCGTTCTGGGGAGATCGATGCGGCCAGCTGGCAGACCCGTTTGGGCACGTCTGGTCCCTTGCAACCCGCAAAAAGAACCTCACGTCAAAGCAGATGCAGAAGGCCCAAGAAGAATGGTTTGCACAGATGGCAAAGCAGTAGCATAAGCTTAAAATCACCTATTGGACGGCCTTTGAATAGTAAATGGGCAAGAGAACACTGGTACGTCGGCGAGGCCGTGGAGGCAAGCAGTTTCGCGCGATAACTGTTGGCAAGATTGCGCCGGCAAAATACCCGAATTTCAAAGTAGAAGAACGTCATACTGGTAAGGTAGTAGACATTGTTCACGAGCGCGGTCGCGATGCACCGCTGGCAAAGATCCTTTTCGATGATGGCCGCTATTCCTACGTTCCTGCCCCGGAAGGAACGACCGTGGGAAGCGTTATTGAAGCAGGGCAGAACACCAAGGTAGACAGCGGCAACATACTGGCGCTTGAATCCATCCCGGACGGAACCATAGTCTGCAACATTGAAAAGAATTCAGGCGACGGAGGCAAGCTTATCAAATCGGCAGGATCCTCGGCCATCGTCTTTGCACATAGCGCTGACGGTGTTACGATCAAATTCCCGTCTGGCAAGTTCCTTACGCTCAACGCAAGATGCAGGGCAATGGTTGGCGCTATAGCCGGTGCCGGAAGGAAGGAAAAGCCATTCCTGAAGGCAGGTGTCAGGGCCATGTACATGCAGGCCCATGGCAGGCTTTACCCGACAGTCAGAGGTATCGCCCAGGCCGCAGTCTATCACCCGCACGGTGGTGGAAGACACCAGCACATCGGACGCCAGTCTTCTGTCAGCAGGAACACCCCGCCTGGACGCAAGGTGGGCAACATCGCTCCAAGGAAGACCGGCCGCGGCAGGGTAAAGGATCTTCGGCAAAAGGCCTGAGATACCCCCGTTTTTCTACTTTTTTCCAACCAAAATCATGATCGCTGGATAAAAAAGCCTATATTCCATCGCCGCTTTATGGTTGTAAAATGAGAGCGGAGCAGTTTTCTAGGAACATACTTGAGTTGCACCCCAAGATCCGTTTTGTTGGCGTGGTTGAAAAATCCGGCCATCTTTATGCAGGAGTTAGAAGAGAAAACACACCAGAATACCTTTCTGGTCGGAGCGGCGAGATCAGCATTGCACAATCTGCGTACATCATAGACCTGAGGAAGATGTTTTCTGCCGAGCTGGGGCAACTAAAATGCGTAGTCTACACCTATGACAAGGTAAACCTCATAAGCATTCCTGTCAAGGATCACATTCTTGTCATGTCCACAGAGGCGGACGTCAAACCTGACGAGGTTGTCGCCCTGGTCCTGAATTACATCAGCTCAGTAGAGTCGCAGCTGTCGCTTTATCCGCCGGCAAATATCGTCAACGAAGAAAAGAAGGAAATGCTCCGGAACCTGAGGGAGTCAGGAATATCAGACGAGCTGATCGCAGAACAGCTTGACTTGGATGTCAACACGGTCAAGATGCTCGTCCAAGAGATAAGGTAGCTAGCCCATCTTTTCAAAGCGCTCAAGCGACTTCCACAGGTACCACGTGGCGATGCTCCGGTACGGCCGCCACCGGTCTGCTATTTTATTCATGGCGTCTGGAGACGGCAGCTCGTGCAGGGAATACGTTTTCTGCATGGCTTTCCGCAGTCCGAGATCCTGCACCGGCAGTATGTCTGGCCTTCCAAGGCAGAATATCAGAAACATCTCTGCAGTCCACCTCCCGATGCCTCTGACGGCAATCAGCTGCTGGATCACCTGCTCGTCTGTCAAAGACGGCAGCTGGTCCAGAGCCAGCCTTCTCTCGACTATATGCACGGCCAGATCCTTTATGTAGGCTGTCTTTCTGCCAGAAAGGCCGCAGGATCTAAAATCGACGTCAGACTTGGACAGGAGCTGTTCTGGCGAAGGGAAACTGCCGCCGTACAGGTTGAGGAATCGACTGTAAATTGCATTTGCAGCCTTGCCGGCCAGCTGCTGATAGATTATGGATTCCACTAGCGCCTGAAACGGCTGGCCGCCAACCTTGATGGTGTATTCTCCAACGGTCAGAATTACTTTTGCAAGACGCGGATCGGCTGCAGCAAGATACTGCAAAGCTTTCATTTTTTAGCCGTACATCTCTCTTACCGGGCCGGGAAGCTGCTCTTTTCTTGCTTTTTTCATGTTATTTTCTATGATTTCGGCTTCCTTGAGAAGGGATCGGATGTCGCATGACGCGCCGGGAACTAATTGACTTAGAGCCATGGCTACCGCCGCGCCGGCTCTAAAATCCGGCGCGTCTTTCATGACTTTGACCAGCAGAACCAGGACGTCAAAATTCTTCCAGAACCCTTCATTGAGAAGCACGGCAGGGATCCCGGTGATGGATGCGCTCATCATGGGAGGTATCCCCACTTGGGCTGCTCTTTTCAACGCGCTTGGCGTGCTGCCAACCGCGTACACCTGCGGTTCCTGATCCACGATGTTCTCGTCATTTTCATAGGGCATTCCAGCCGCGCTTATGAGAAGGTTGCAACCGCTGTCCAGGGCCCACTGGAGCATGGCTAAGGCCACCGGCGTGAACAGCGATGGATCCAGATTCAATTCAGACACGAACACGGCCAGCTTCAAGTCCGGGTTTGCATAGACTCTTGCCGGGAAATTGGGCATAGCGTTTCTAATCAAGGAAAGTGCAGGAAAGCTGGGAGAATCTATCACGCCTACAAACTCTGTCTGCAGGGAATGCACCAGACATTCCGATGCAATGGCATTGGCAAGTCCGACACTCGGGAAGCCATCTACCAGTATCCCGCCTTTTAGAGGGACGTCCTTTATCTTACGGTACCTGATCTCTGGGTCGGTCAACAGGGATATAATATTCAAGACCGGATTAAAATATAGCTAGTCAGGCAAGCAGGCTTATCAAAGCGTCGAAATTGGCGCGGGTCTGGTCCCGCTTGTAGGTCCTTAATGCTCGTATGGCCAGTTCTTTGTCGCAGGGCAAGACCCTGTTTATCATGGTTGCAACGGCGCCGCTGACAAAAAGCGACTGGCCTGCAGCAGATACGTTGCTGGTTTTCCTTTTTGTGCTGGCGCTTTCAAAATCTATGATGGCGGCGGTAGAGCCGGAAACTATGACATGGTTGTCTATCTTGCTGAGCTCGCCGTGGTCCAGGCCTGCCCTGTCCAGATTGTAGCATTGTTCGAGTACTGACCTGGCCACTGCACGAATCTGATCTGCAGTAACTGGGCCGCTGGCCCATTCTGCAATATTCTGGCCGTCGATAAATTCCATCAGGATAAAATTGTCTGTATGACGGACCAGTCTTGGGCCCACGCCTGCGTCGTTGGCAATCCTGTGCAGGCATACCTCTTCATGCACGCTCTCCCTGTTTGCATCGGTCCTTCTTATCTTGAGGGCATACACATGTTGGCCGGCCTCCGCCTTTATGACCAGGCCGACGCAGCCCTTTCCGGCAATGTTGATGCCATTGAGCATGGTCCGGCCGCCTGTCAGAAGCGAGGTGATACCAAGGGATCGTAACTCTTCAAGACGCGAGGCGTACTCTTGTTCGCTAAAGCGCGGGTAGGTAAGTATGCCTGCCAGCTCTGGAGCTGCTACATCAAACTTTCCTGCCGAAAACGAGGTTTTCCGTTGAGACAATCTCGTCAGCGGCCTCTCTTGCAAGACACTTGGTTTTTTTCAGCTCGATTCCGCTATAAATTCGGATCTTGCCGGTTATCATATCTCTGGCAACGCCGCTTTTGTCGATGTTTTCCTGCAAAAGCAGCCTGACAAACTTGCGTGCATCGACGGACTTTCTTTCCACCAAGGTCGAGATCTTCATGTCCCTGTCCACCCACATGGCAAGGGGGCGGTTGGCCTTCGCGATAAAGCTTTCCGCATCGCTTCTTCTAGAAACTTCCGGCCCTTTCCGGACAGTGACTTCCGGCAATGTAAGCGATTCAAGCAGAAACGCAAAGGCTGCGCTGGTCTTCTCGTCAGTCACGCAGCTTGAACGAAACACGGTAAAGCCGGCCATCTCCAATTGTTTTGAAACAGAATTAAGGCTGCGCTTCAACTGGCCCCAGATGGTATCCGGGCTGCGCTGTCGGTGGGAAAATTCGATCACAAGCACGTTGGAGTAAAGCCGCTTGTTTGTCCATGTTTTGAATCGATTGAAGAACTGTACCGAGGGTCTTTCTAGGAAGGACCGCGAGACCATGATGAACTTGGCAAAATTTTCCCGCGAGATGGCGGTGCCCAGGTTCCTCCTTGGATCAACTGGATCTATTATTATGACAGGGCTCTGAAACTCCTTGACAAGATCGCTGTCGTAGTTGTTGTCTAGTGCTATGACCTGCCCCTGTTTCATATCCACCGCGGCGCGCAGCACGGCTTCAAAGGAGCCGTACTTTGAAACAAGCACCTCAGAAACGTAGCCGCTGAATCCTCCGGTGGAAATCTCTGCGCCGTACACCCCTGCCGCCTTGAAGAACTTTTTCAAGAGCCGGACTTCGTTTCTCTTCGCACCGTCAAGGTTCTGGATTATATACTGTGTGTGAAAAGGCGACCTGTCGGCCGCGCTTTTCCACTGCCCTTTTTGCACGTCATAACAGGGGACTATGTTGACTCTGATGCCGTCGACTATTGCCTCGACGTACGGGTGGTCGGAATACCGCAGAAGCGGCTTGTACTGCTTTAAGGCGGCCTTTCCCATCTGTATTCCCAGCTGCTCGAATCTTTCCTCGCTTACATCGGGCTTTATTCGGATGAAAACGTCAACGTCGGCATCGCCCCTAAGCCAGGTCCCCTTTGCAAATGAGCCGCCAAAGATAACGTCAGAGACTTCAGGAGATGCCTGGTCTTCAACGGATCTTTTTACCTTCTCCGCGGTAGCGGTAATCTTTCTTATTTCGCCAGCTGTGGGGTTGCAGAGCTGGATCGCCTTTACAAGCACGGCATCAATACCGGTCAATTCCGCCCATCAGTTACGGCCCTGACAGTATAAATGTTCGAGTATGTAGGTCCCGAAGGTGCAAGGTCGCTTTTCTTCAGGTGAACCTTGTCTATCAGGTCTGAGCCGAGATCTGTGTCCCTGTATTTGTCGGCAAGGCTGCCAAGCCTGACGGCATTGTTCCTAACTCTGAAAAGGGTCAGGTGAGGCGAGAACGGCTTGTCCTGCTTAAAGCCGATCTGCGCCATAAGGGATGCCACTTTGTCTGCAAGTGCGACAAGTTTCTGTCCGCCGGCCGGGTCAACGCCCACCCAGATGACTCTGGCAAAGTCAGGTTTGGGGAAGGCTCCCACCCCCCTGTATGTTATGGAAAACGGCTCAAACGTTACCTCTGACAGCCGTTCTTTGACCTCTTCTGCTTGACGCTCGTCTATCTCCCCCAAGAAGATCAGTGTGAAATGGAAGTTTTGCGCTTCTACAGGCTTGACGTCCCTTGCTTTCCAGCCGGCCGTTGACATGATTTCTTGCTGAAGACGGCTCAACGCGGTGCTTGGCGCGTCGACAGCGATAAAGGCCCGCACAGCTGTCCAATGGCAAGATTTGTTTATATTGATTTGGGCTTTTGAAGCAGTCAAGTGACCGGTTCGTTTCAAGTGTGCCTAAGCAGTTTCTGCTTTCCGACCGGTTAAATAATTGCCCGGGGTAATTTTTTGCGTTGGCAAGCTCGGATAGCTTTGCAGTGGAGCATGACAAGGGCCAAGAGGCCGTCAGCTGGATGAATGAATACGCCAAAAAGAACAACATGAAGTTTGAAGCCAAGCTGGAAGGCTACACGCTTCAAACAAGCAGGTTTGGCAACTTTGAAGTGATATCCTGGAAAGGAGAATGGTCCGCGGCAAGAAACATCATCAAGCGCGCCAGCGGCAAGCTGAGGATGAAGATTCTGGAATCCGGTTACAGCGAAAAGAAAGACCTGCTTTCGGCCATGTTTGGAAGCGGCAACTTTGCCAAGGTCTATTCTGGCGGCAACCTGGTCGGGCAGATAGAGCTGGTCTCGAAATCCGGCAAGTGGGTCTCCAAGTCAGAGAGCTTTTGATCGCCTGCCGGCCATGTAAACCTGTTTCATTTCCTCGACCCACGAATCCTTCTTGGCGTAGATCTCCTTGAGCTTTCTTGGCTTGCACCTGGACATGGCATAGGAGCACAGAAGCGGGAAATACACCGACGAATCGCCGTACACTATCACGTTGCCCCGGTGTGAGGTCTTGATCTTGCCCCAGCTCTTGCCCTCCTGCAGCGTTGCGCCAGAAAGGCCGCCGGTGTCCGGTCTTGCGTCGGTCAGCTGGACAAGGTAGTCCTGGCCGCCCTCCTTCATCTTCAGTATCTGGTACAGGGCCGGCCCCGTCTGCTGGAAAAAGTTCTTTGGGACTCCTCCTCCAAGCTCAAGGCCGCCGGATTTTTTGCTCTTCCACAGGATGGCGGCCGATTCGGCCACGTCAAGTATCACGTTTGGAAAGATCCCCTTCCCCTCGAAAAGCAGCGGCAGCATGTTAAGGCCGATGGAAGAATCGCTGATGGCCGGCATGTACACCGGCACATTGCATTCGTACGCCTTGACTAGGAACGATTTTTCAGGGTACTTGGAATTTTCCTTGGCGGCCTTGCCAAGCGCGTACGCGATATCTGCGGTAGAGGCGTTCTGCGGTATATCCTTGCTACGCTTGATGTCCTTTTGCACGAGCAAATCCTGTGCCTGCAGCGTTCCGCTCTCCTTTATGTAGACGTCGTAGATCCTCACTATCTGTTTTGAATACAGCACGTCGTCGTCAACGTCAAAATGCCCCTGCCGGACTGGAAGGTCGTACGCAAAATGCAGGTCGTGGTACACGTTGGCACCGGTTGCAACTATCCAGTCAACAAACCCGTTCTCTATCATTGCTGAAATGCTTTTTCCAAGGCCTATTGGAGTCAGGGCGCCGGCAACGGTCAGGCAGACAGTTGAGTCGGTATCTATCATGTCCTTGAGGATCTCGGCAGCTTCAGCAAGCCGCCGGGCATTGTAGCCTGTAGAACCGTAGAAATCGATAAGCTGGGTAACTGTCATTTCAGAAGATACGGCGGGCGGATCTATTTTCCTGCCGGTAAAAGAGTGCCTTGGGTCGTTGTGATTTCGCATCCCCTTTCTTGGCAGGCACTCACTTTAAAATTTTATTTCCC
>JBBISN010000007.1:23741-41562 GCA_037441265.1 Nitrososphaera sp.
TTGTGATTTCGCATCCCCTTTCTTGGCAGGCACTCACTTTAAAATTTTATTTCCCGCGCAAGATATTTTATCATGGCAGCAATACTATCACGGCATGGCGGGTAAGAACAAAAAGATTTCTGACGACCTTTTGCACAGCGCTGTCAAGGATCATGACATTGACAGTGAGAGCGATTTTGATTCCATATTTGCTGGCATGTCCCTCTCCGGCGGTTTTGAATCGCGTAATCTGTCTGACGGGGTGGATATTTTGCGCACGATGATTGGCGAGCCGCAATGCACGAACTTTCTTTCATTCATAGGCGCGCCGATATCCACCGGCGTCAGGGGCATAATCCGGGACATGCTCAAGAACAAAATGTTTCAGGTGGTCATCACTACCTGCGGTGCGCTGGACCACGACATTGCCCGCGCCTACGACAAGTACTACGCCGGCGACTTTCGAATGGACGACCGCAAGCTTATGAACAAGCACATCCACAGGCTGGGCAACGTTCTGGTCCCCATGTCAAGCTACGGCCCGCTCATCGAAGAAAAGGTCCAGCAGTGCCTCAGCGACATGTACAAGGCCGGCAAAAGGGAAGTATCCACCTACGAGATAACAGACTATATAGGAAGTACGCTGGACGAAACATCGTTTCTTTACTGGGCGCACAAAAACAAGATCCCAGTAATAGTGCCAGGGATCGTGGACGGCGCAGTTGGAAGCCAGATCTGGCTTTTCAACCAGCAGCACAGAGACTTTAAGGTGGACATCCTGAAGGATCAGACCAAGCTGTCAGACCTGGTCTTTGACGCCAAGAAATCCGGCGCATTCATGATCGGAGGCGGAATCTCCAAGCACCACACTCTTTGGTGGAACCAGTTCCGCGGCGGCCTTGACTATGCTGTGTACATAACCACTGCGCCGGAATGGGATGGAAGCCTGAGCGGTGCGCTGGTGGCAGAAGCAATCTCGTGGGGCAAGGTAACAACCAAGGCAAGGCAGACTACGATCCACGGGGAGGCAACGACGCTTTTGCCCTTCATCTACGCCGCGCTCGTGTCCAAGAAGAAATAGCAAACGATTATTAGCTTTTATTTCATAGCCGGCTTGTTCTTGGACCTGCAGGATGTTTTGAGGCATTCGCTGATAGCCGGAAGGCAGTCAGCCAAACTGCTCAAGGAGAATTTCGGCAACTCGGCTTCTTACAACGTATCGGTGAAAAACGACCGCTCCCTTGTCACCAGGGTTGATGCCGAGTCGCAGGAGCTGCTCATCAGCTACCTGAGAAAGCAGTTTCCAGACATACCCTTTGTGGCAGAGGAGCAGGACGGTCAGGTTAACAAGCGCGTCAACGGCGACGGGTACTACTTTGTCATCGACCCGCTTGATGGTACGGCCAGCTTTGTGATAGGAATCCCGTTTTTCTGCGTATCCGTGGCCTTGTGCAGAGGCTCCAGCACGGTGGCCGGAGTACTGGTAGATCCAAACCATAACGAAGAGTTTACGGCCATCGCAGGCAGGGGCTCGTATCTGAACGGCAACGGAATATCGGTAACGAAACGACGTCAGATGGAGGAGCTGTACCTGAACGTCAACCACACCAAGTTTGACCAGAAATTGTTTGAAAGCATAAACAAGAACATCATGAAAAAGATCAAGCGTTTTCACAAGCTTGGAAGTTTGTGCCTTGAGGTTGCGTACGTTGCTGCAGGCCGGCTGGACGGCACCATAAACAACGACCTGTCTATGTGGGATATTGCTGCCGCCGGCTTGATAGTTGAGGAAGCAGGTGGCATGTGGACATTGCTGGACGGCACCAAGCCCCGTTTTCCAGTGTTCGACAAGATAGATATCTGTGCAACCAACGGCATGATACACAAAGACCTGCTGCAGGCAATGAACTAGCGCTCGACTATCTTGACCGATATTATTCTGGCTTCGTCCGGATTGACAGGCTGCTGACGGTCTGCACCCGTGCCGCCAACGGTGGGTAGAGTGGCAATCTTGTCTACCACGTCCATGCCTTCTATCACCCTTCCAAAGACGGTATACTGGCCGTCCAGCGCAGACCTGATGACTGGATCGTCTTTGAGCACGATAAAGAACTGCGAGCCGGCGCTGTTGGGATCGCTGAACCGGGCCATGGAGAGGATGCCCCTTGTATGCGGTATATCGCTGAACTCTGCCGGCAACGAATATCCCGGTCCGCCGGTTCCCCACCGGTCCTTGTCTGCAAGGTTCTTGGACAGCGGATCGCCGCCCTGGATGACAAAGTCGGGCACGATCCTGTGGAATACCGTATTGTCGTAAAAGCCGCTCTTTGCCAGACTGACAAAGCTGTTCACGTGTTGTGGCGCCGCGCCGGGGAAGAACTCTATTTTGATGGTACCCTGCGTCGTTTCGATCTCGGCTGCCTCCTTGCCTGGAGTCATGTCTGCCAGCGGGCCCGTGACAGGCTTGTACGGATCTCGGGTGGGTTTTGGAACATAGTCATGATTGACCTTGTATATCAAGATCCCAAAGACAACGTCTGCGTTGTTGTTAAAGCTTGGCGACGAGTAAACAAGGTGAAGGGGCTGGTCTGGCCCGCCGTCTGCTGGATACTTGATGTGTTTTGAATACAGCTCCACAAGGCCCGGCTGGTAGGACGGCGCCGGTCTGGCAAGGCCGTCAGGTCCAAAGTAAGCGTAGTAGAGCGGCTCGTACGGAATCATCTTTCCAAGAAGCGTGTTTGCCCAGAACTCGGGTTTTGGCGTAAATCCGTCGCGCTCAAGGTACCGCGATTCATCAAAGCCGGCGATCCTCATGATCCATTGCTTTTTGCTCTCCTCACCGCCCTGGCCAAGCGTGTAAACCGGACCCCCGGGGCTGCCGTCGTCGGCCGCGCTCACTAGTTTCTGCCCCACCACGTAAACTAGGATGTAATCGGCCTTCAGGTCCTGCGCAATCTTGATGCCCGACTGCTCGTCGCCTACGAACATCTTGGCTATTGCCTCTATGCGAGTCTGGTTCAAGGTTGCATTGTCGGCAATGGTTGTGCGCTGACCAAGGGTGGTTATCCAGTAGCCGTAATCCCACCAGGCCGCTACCACGGCATCCGGCTCGGTGTTCTTGGCAAGCCAGTTGGTTGCATCGATCCAGTCGTCTGTCTGCAACCTGAAGATGGTTCCACCGTTAGAGATGGCAGTGGGGACATCCGATGCGGCAAGCCAGTTGGCGTTGGCCGGGTAGAATATGGGCACCATAAGCATAAGGATCAGGATTCCAACATACACCCCCTTTAATGCAGAGCCTGTTGCAGGACCCCTGATCTTGCCCTTCTGCGCAGCTGGTGGTGCAGGTTCCCTGCGCTCCATTATGGTTCTCGTAACTTCAAACAGACCGATGCCGGCAAGCATGATGATGCCGACGGATGCAAAGACCAGCAGTCTTGCAAAGGTGGCACTCACGTACAGGCCAGTCAGGCCCACGATCAGGGCAAACACGCCGACGTCGTTGCGCCGGCGGAAAGCCATCCATGCCCCAAAACCGGCGAACATCAGGAGTATGGAGTAATCCGCAAAGTAGTCTGCCAGTGTTGGCGTCAGGTGCTCTGCAACAGACTCCACAAGTGGGTTCTGCGATTTTATGAAGGGATTGACCGCGTTAAGATACCGGAAACTGGGCGATATGTAGGCGCCGGCGGCTATCAGGCCCAGGCCGACAGCCACAAAGCCTACAAGCAAAAACACGGTGTTGCGCATCTGGGACTTTTCGCTTACAAAGCGTTTCATGAAATTCGCGATGACGAGAAAGACGGTTCCGCCTATCAATGCGATTCCCGGCAGCCCTGCAACAAAAGAGATCCCCGGCCTTGGGAAGCCGCCGGCCGCTATCAGCGTAAAGATGGTGAAGGCGATGGCCACGTACATGGGGATGGTCGTATCGCGCCTGAAAAACGGCAGGGCAAAAAAGAACAGCGAGATCGGGATGCTGAAATACTGTATGCCACCCCATGAAGCCGCGGCAAGGCCCAGAAACAGGCCGCCGGCAACGGCCTTTGGTACCGCGTATTTGATCTCCCTGTGTTTGATTGCGGAGATGAACAGGTAGGCCGCCAGGATTCCAAAGAAGAGGCCAAGTGGTTCCGACTTGAACCAGCCAAGGTTTCCTCTTGAGATGATGGGCGGGCTGAAGGCAAACATCAATGCAGAGAACAAGCCGGCCGTCGTGCCGCCGATGACGCGTACAAGGGCAAAAAACACAATGACGGTCAGCGAGCCTATGACAACGGGGAACATTATGGTAAAATCAAGAAGGGATCCGCCTCCGCCAAATATCGAATATGCCACTGCCGCCGTAACGTGCAGGCCGGACTGTGACGTGGCGGCTATGTCCCGGCCTTCTGGGTACCAGGACATGGTGTCATGCCATTTCCAGTAGGCGTCAAGGCCGTTGTCGATGATGAATTTGGTTGCCCGGTAGTCAAAGTATGGATCAAACTCGTTAAGGTAAAAGCCATACTTTGATGGGTAGGAGTGCATGATCATGGCAATCGAGAACGCAAGGGCAAGGACGGCAACAACAAGGAGATGTCTTTTCTGGAATTGAAAAGAGCCAACGCTAAACAAAGCGCGGCCGCCTTGCGACATCAAAGTCCGGTCAACTCAGTCGCTTTTTAACTATTCGCGGGCAATGATCTGCACCGGGCAGGCCTTGACCAGATCTTTGAACTTTGCGGCATCCTTTTCGCTGCCTACTATTGATGCATAGTGCATGGGGATCGCAAGCATCTTGGGCTTTATCTTGTCGTTGATGGCCCTTGCGGCTTCTTCGGCCGTCATGACGTACGTGCCGGATACCGGGACCAAGGCAATGTCTGGGTGTACGCTGGCCATCTCCGGTATATCGTCTGTGTCTGCCGCATGGTAGATCCGGAGGTTGTTGAGCGTGAAGACGTATCCCACCTTGTTGTCGGCCTTGGGATGAAATGTCTTGTTGGTATTATAGGCGCGAACAACCTCGACAGGTATTCCCTGCACGGTCAGCTTGTCGCCGGGTGCCACCAGTTTGACCTCGACATCCAGAGACTTTAGCTGCCGGGAGCATTCTTGGGCCGCTACAATCGTTGTTTTGTCGTTAACAACATGCATGATGTCATCCATGCTCAGGTGATCAAAGTGGTTATGCGATATCAAAATTATATCAGCATCCCTGCGGTTTTGCTGCGATTTTGACAGCTGGTACGGGTCCGTGTAAACGGTCTTGCCGCCACCAACTATCCGAAAGCCGTCATGGCCCAGCCAGTAGAATTGCACGCCATTAAAGTCCAGCATGCATTGATGGATGTCAAAAATTTATTTAAGTTTATCACTTTGGCTGCGGCCTGTCGGTTGGCCGCGGGTTTGCGACTATCAGTTTGTCGTTGCGCAGCGTCAGTACCAGCACGTTGTTTGAGATAAGGCGCCTCCGAAGGTTGGTGTCTATCGTGGCAGCCGCGCACTTGTTGACAGTGGTGTATTCTATTATCGAGTCGTCCACGTGGGCCGCCTTTGGTGTTTTGACCACCTTGAACCGGACTTTGGAGATCTCTAGGGCGGTTTTAGCAAGGGTAGACCGCTTTGGCCCGGCCTTGCTTGCAAGTCGCTCCAGCTCTTCAATGACTACGTCCGGGACAAGGAAATCAAGCCTTCCAAGGTCCCGTTCTATTTTTTCTATCTGCTTGATGGGCTTGGAGACTGCAACCATTAGAAAGCTGGTATCGCAGACGATCTGCATCTCATACCGCTATTCCTGAACCGATCAGTCGCCATCTCTCGGCTATCCTTCGACTGACGGCCACCCTGCTTTTTGGCATCAGGCAGACCGGCTTTTTCAGCTTCACTTCAATCTTGCTGTCCCGAACGCTTGTTACCGTGCCAACGGATGCTGCAGTTCCGATATTGAGTCTCAGAGGTTCCTTGACTTTGATGGGTTCGACCTTGACCAGGTCCTGCGTTCCCACCGCGGTATCAAACAGGTGGGTTTCAACAGTAATGTCATCGATATCGCTAGGCAGTGTGCCGGGTTTTCCAATGACAGAGCCTATCAGGGAATCGCTTTTTGTAAACGTGGGATCCAGCTTGGTTCCAATGGCAACGAGGCCGCCGGGCTTGACGTTTTCCACGAGGCCGGCGCCGGTCCCCAGCGTCGCAATCACCGAGTGAAGAGGTTCGTAGCTGTTCTTCTTCTCATCGAGCAGACCGGGTCTTATCTCTATTTCATCGCCTACGTTGAGCTCGCCCTGAACCAGAGCGCCGCCCATGATGCCGCCCTTGACGTTCTTTATCGGCGTGCCGGGCTTGTTGATATCAAACGAACGCAGAACGTGCATTATGGCCGGGACGTTCTTTGTCCGTGCCGGCGTCTTGATGTTGTTTTCAATGGCCTCTATAAGAGAGTCGATATTGAGCTTGTGCTGGGCAGAGACAGGGATGATTGGCGCTTTCTCTGCGATGCTGCCACTTACAAAGTCCTTGATCTGCTTGAAATTGTCCATGGCCTCCTCGTAGGTGGTCAGGTCCGCCTTGTTCTGTACCAGCACCAGCTGCTGGATGCCCAGCACGGAAAGAGCCAGCAGGTGCTCCCTTGTCTGGGGCTGCGGGACCTTTTCATTGGCCGCCATGACCAGGATGGCGCCGTCCATCAGGGCTGATCCGGAAAGCATGTTTGCCATCAGGCTTTCGTGGCCCGGCGAGTCGACAAAACTTACAACGCGTGAGAGCTCGCTTTTCCCTCCACAGTTGGAGCACTGCGGCTGCGTTCCATAGCATACAGGAGGAGCGCAGTTGGGGCATTTGTAAAAGGCCGCATCGGCGTAGCCAACCTTGATGGTGATGCCTCGCCTCAGCTCTTCGCTGTGGGCACTGGTCCAAACGCCGGTGATGGCTTCCACCAGTGTCGTTTTGCCGTGATCCACGTGGCCAGAAGTACCGATATTAACGCAAGGCTGGTAGCCAAATTCCTTGATGTACCAGTCGGGTAAAGTCTCTTTCCAGT
Source organism: Nitrososphaera sp. (assembly GCA_037441265.1). GTDB lineage: Archaea > Thermoproteota > Nitrososphaeria > Nitrososphaerales > Nitrososphaeraceae > Nitrososphaera. Next base: position 30,745 of record JBBISN010000007.1, read on the forward strand.
GCAATATCATTTACCGTGAAATTGCCGGGGATATTAAGGTAAAGAATTACTTTTTCTTTGCTGGTTCTGCGGCCTTTTCAGCTGGAGCGGCCTCGGCGGCTGGCTTTTCTGGGAGCTTGCCTTCCACAAGACTGCAGTTCAGCTGGTAGATCTCTTCTGTGACCATGTTGCCCCGCACAAGCTTGCGTATCCTGCCACCTTCAAGGTTCCTTGCGCCAACGCCCTCGGAGAGCAGGACGTATTTTTTTACGCCGCCATGGACATCAGACCGCATCGGTGTTCCGGACTTGTCGCTTCCTCCGGTGATCTTGATCTTGCCGTTGGTAATCCCGATGATGGAAGAGTCCAAAACAGCGCCGATCCTTGAGCCCACCAGTGGTTGGGCCTCTCTGTCTTTGAGCTCCTGAGATATAGTCCTGCCGGTTGAATCTGAAATCACTAGCTTGAAATGCGCCAAGGTGAAATTCAGGACTGCTCGTGGCTTTAATTAATCTTTGGTTGAAACGGGTGAGTTACCCTGCTCTGAAGGGCAGGCTTCCTGCTTCCCAGACTCCATACAGGAATCTCCACAGGCGTGACTTCCCGGCACTCCGCCGGTAGGTAAGAAAGGCCGCGCTGCAAGATATTCAGACTTGCGTTGTAATCTCTGTCCAACACCAGATCACATTTGTCGCAGCGATGGGTTCGTACAGCAAGCGATTTTGGTACCTTCTGTCCGCACTTTGAACACAATACGGAGGTGTTGTGCGGCTCTACCTCTACTACCATCTTTGCCTTATACTCTAATATCTGTTTGAACATCCTCCATCCGCTGTCAAGCACATGTCTTGCAAAACGGCGGTTTTTGACCATATTCATAGTACGAAGGCGCTCGAGGAATATGATGTCATACCTGTCAGCGTAGTATCGAGATGCCTTGTGCAGGAAATCCATACGCTTCCTTGCTATTCTCTCATGCAGACTTGCAACCCAGCTCTTTGCCTTTGCGTGGTTGTTCGATCCTTTCATGCGTCTTGAGACTTTTCGCTGCGCCCTTTTCAGTGGTTTGAGCATCTTTTTCAAGAATAGCGGGTTCTCCATTTCATGGTTATCAGAATCATGAGCGAATTTCGTGATGCCCATGTCAATACCAATGGAGTTCCTTGGGTTGATGAACCGGAATATCGGTTTTGCAATCTCGCAGGCGATTACAGCGTACCACTTGTCATTTTGTCTGACAACCGTCACCTGCTTGATATTGTTGGCTAGACGCCTATGCAGCACGATTCTAACACTGCCTATCTTCGACAGATGGAGCTTGTCGCCATCAATACGAAAGCCTGACTGGTTATAAGTGAATGAGTTGTACTCCTCATGCGTCAAGTAGTGCAGCTTGCCAACCCTGTGGCCGTTATTTCGGAGTACAGATAGCGCCTTTCTTGCAGCATCTACCTTGTGGGTGACCATCTGCAACATCTTGCTGTGGTAGTTGTGCAGCCAAGGTTTCTGCTCCTTCAATTCGGTGAGAGCAAATTGCATATCGTATTTCGACATTTCTATTCTAAAGAAATAGTTGTAGACCCACCTGCAACCATCAAGTGTTTCTACAAATTTCTGTTCTATTTCTTTTGTAGGATAGAGACGGAACCGGTAGTTGCGACGATTCATCCCATGGCTAAAGCCATAAGGGATTTCTTGCTTTAAAAATCTTTAAAAGATTGAAGCTTGAAGACACGGTGTTGGAAACCGAATCCAGAGAAGTTATATGGTGTCCGCGCTGCGGCTTTACCATGAAGCATTTTCAGGCATGCCATCTTATCTGCAGCAACTGTGGAGCCCATCTGGACTGCAGCGACAAGGGCTACACCTGGTAGATCAGAAGGGCCGCCTGTCCCAGTCCAGCAGATACTCGTCTGCCATGTTCTCGGCCTTGCCCTTCATTATCTCCAGGTACTCGTCATAGGTGGACTGAAAGCCGCAGTGATCGCACTTTACAGTGGCCATCTCATCGTCTACCTGGGCCTTCTTGTTGCACTGGGGGCATCTGGCTTCAAGCACATGAGATCTAGCGTAGGCAAGAATATCTGTTTTGTGCATAGCATTATAAGCTTCCAAATCACACACTAGATCGGTTGACCAAGATAGGGGACGTCTATAGGCGGGTGCACGGCATGGTGTCCAACAAGCCAACCAACTTTGGCTGGGTCATAGACGGCAAGCTGGCCGGATCAGGCATGCCAGTCACGCACGAGGAATTTGACTGGCTGCTGACGCAGGGGATAAAATCCATAATCACCGTAAGGGAGAGTCCACTTCCCCCGGCATGGGTCAACAACGGTGCAGACGTCGGCTACATGTATCTACAGGTTGACGACTTTGATGCACCTTATCCGGAAGACATTGACAGGGCCGTGGAATTCATAGAAGAGGAGGTAAAAAAGGGAAGGCCAGTGATGGTCCACTGCGCCGCAGGAAAGGGCAGGACCGGGGTTATTCTGGCTGCCTACATACTCAAAAACGAAGGCCTCAGCCCGCAGGAGTCCATTGAAAAAATTCGCAGCATGCGGCCCGGATCCGTCCAGTCAGAGGTCCAGGAAATGGCCGTAGAAATGTACGAAAAATACCTGCAGAGCAAAAAATAGAATTATTCCGGAACAGAGTCGCACACAAGCTGACCGTTCTGGACCTTGACAAACAGGTACCTGTTGTCCTTGAAGATCAGTGTTATCTCGTTCTTACTTTCCTCCACGTCTAAAAGCTCCTGTCCTTTGATACCATCGAATTTAGCCATGCTTCTGGCTACCATGGCAGCCATATTTAATTAATCTAGTCAAAATCGAAGATCTAGTCCACTATCTCTTGATCCAGACTGTCAAGACACCGTGAAAGCAGGTCGTTGCTTCTTTTCATTATCCAGTCTGGAAACTGCTCAAAGGTGAACACGTACTGCTGCTGGAAGCTTGGCGGGATAAAGCCACCATGCGTGATCACCTGCACCACAACGTACTGCTCGTTGACCGTGGCTATCTCTTCCTCGGCAGAGGTTTCGTTTTCCTCTATGGTGTGCCGGTAGAGTACCACCGTCCTGCCGGTTCTGCTGGCTATTATGGACGCCCTGCGCAGCCTGTCCCGTAATCTGCTCATTACCCAGCTGTCAAGGGTGACCTGTTCGTTGGTCAATTGGCGATATCTGGCCGGATAAGCATTTAAAATAATATGTCAAGAACTATTAACCATCAGGATAGCATGTTTTCCCTACCTTTGGGTAGGAAGCTTGAATTGCCGCCCCCGGTTTGATAACCAGAAACAGGTACTAGGAATATTACGTTATAGCAGCAATAATGCACACCATTTAGTAAATTTTCATTCTACGGATATGCGAAACTCCCTGCCGTCGATCTCCACCGTCTTGTAGTTTACTTGTTCAAGCGGATCTCTTGACAGGACCGTCGCTTTTACCCGGACCAGGTAGGTCATCTCGCTGTTCATGGCCGACAGCGAGGAGACCTCTTCGTCGTCAAGGCCCGCAACGTAGGCAGCGGAAAGGATTTCTGTCGGGTTGTACTGCCGTTCCTTGCGCAGCTGCTGCAGATTCCTTGCCAGATCGCGCAAAAGCCCCTTTGCTATCAATTCCTTGTCGCGTTTGGTTGAAACAAACACGATCAGGCTGTTGCGCTCCGATGAAGAAAAGCCCTCCGCAGCCTTGTACGAGACGTCAACGTCTGATTCAAGGATGTCTATGGATTTGTCGCTATAAGACAGATGGTACTTGCCGGCCGACTTGAGGGCTCGGAGCAGTTCTATCCTGTCGACCTTTTCGAATGCCTGTAACACTGCATTGATGTCCGCTTTTACCTTTGGCGCGATGTTCTTCCTGACAAGCAGCGCGTTGACGACGATGGGCATGTTGTTGTCGATAAGGCTGGTAGTTTTTTCCAGCTGCGAGCCTGTTGAAATCTGCACCAGGCTGCATTTCTCGACGTTCAGCTGGCTCTTTAACGCGTCAAAGACCCCGTCGACTTCAAACGACTTCAAGTCGGTGTGCGTGCCACAGACGGTTATCTCTCGAATCGGCCAGCGGCGCTTGAGGCCTGCAAGGTTTCTTGCAGCATTTGCAAGCGAGACAACCTCCTTTATCATGTCAAAGGCGCCTTCGACCTTGTTGTTGACCAGCGCATCGTCGTGCTTGGGCCAGATCTCCAGCATGACGCTCTTCTTTTTTCCAAAGCATGAGATGTAGAGGTGCTCCGTGATGAACGGCGACAGCGGGTGAAGCATGATGTCCACCTGCATCAGCACGTGACTCAGGACGGAGTAGATGGCCAGGCGCCGGTCCAGGTTCTCGGCGCTGTCGTCCCAGATCGCGTTCCGGGTCAGCGGGACGTACGTCTGGCTCAGATGGTTGATGATGAATTCGTCGATGGCCTTTGCGCCCTCATGGAATCGACACTGCTCAAAAGACTCGGTGACTTTTGTTATCAGCCCCTGCAGCTTTGCCAGCAGCCAGACCTCGGTGGGGGCCATCAGTTTGTTGTCAAGGACCCATTGCAGGGTATGCCGGTCCTTGTCGAACCTGTCAAATTCGCTGTTCTGCCGATAGTACACGTGCAGGTTGTGCAGCGTGCTTAGAATCTGAAACGTCCGGGTCTTCATCTCGTCCAGGCTAAAGTTGAGCGCCTCGATGGGAGAAGACTTCCACATGAAGTACAGCCGGATAAGGTCCACCGGATTCTCCGTCAAGAGCTGGCGGGCTTCAATCACGTTGCCAAGGCTCTTGCTCATCTTGTTGCCCTTTTCATCAAGTACGTGTCCCTGGAACAAAAACGACTGGAACGGGGCAGCGCTGTCCTGTCTCATTATCACGTTTTCCATCAGCAGGGTGTACGCCCAGCCTCTGGTCTGGTCTATGCCCTCTGTAAGAAATGCGGCTGGTATCAGATCCTTGTATTCTTGGTCTGCAAGCGAGGCATACGGCGCAGCGCCGCTGTTATGCCAGGTGTCAAGCACAAAGGGCTCGCGCTGCATCATAGAGCCGCACTTTTCGCATCCGATCTTGACGCGGTCTATCCAGGGCCGGTGCAGCTCAAAGTCCGGGCCGTCTGGAAGATCGGCGGCCTTTTGGACGATCTCGCTTCTTGAAAACAGCGCGTCCTTGTGGCCGCACTTGCCGCACGACCATATGGGAAGGGGGGTGCCCCAGACCCGCTCGCGGGATATGCACCAGGGATGCTGCTCACGAATTATCTCGACAAACCGGTTCTTTGGCTGCTCAAAAAAGTACTCCACCTTCTTGGCCGCTTCAAGGGGCTTGTCACCCAGATTCTCAATGATGTAAAAGTACTCCCGCCTTGCAAGCCAGACCACTTTATGATGGGATCTCCAGCATGTTGGGTACTGGTGCTTGATGCGCCCCATTTTCACCGAGGCGCCGGCCTCCTTCATGGCTTCAAACACCTTCATGTCAGAATCGCGCGCAAACATATCCTTGAAGGCGCCGGCCTTTTCTGTAAAGATCACCCTGTCGTCTAGCGGGACAAAGATTGGCACCTTGCGCTTGTTTGCTATTTCAAAATCTTCTTCACCGTTTGCCGGCGACAGGTGCACAAGGCCGCTGCCTGTTGCCGTGTCGACAAAGTCTTCAGCCACGACAAAGTGAACCGATCCGGTCTTTGCCAGCTCTGCAAGGCCGGGTATCAAATGCAAAAGTGGGTGGATGTAGTGCTTGCCGTCCAGCTCGGCTCCGCTTACCGTTTTTTCCACCTTGTAATCCTCTATACGAAGCTCCTTCATCAGGTCTGCAAGCCGGTCTGAGCCTACGAGCCAGCGCTCGCCTCCGGAATTGTTGGCCTTGCTTACCCAGATGTATGAATAGCTGGCTTTCGGGTTGACGCCGACCATCTCGTCGGTTATTATGGTAAACGGCATGGTGGTCCACACTATCAGGTACGTGTCCTCGTCGGTCAGCTTGACCTTGTAGTAAAAGGAAGGATCCTCGACAGTCTCGTACCCCTGGTTTACCTCGGCGTTGCTAAGCGATGTCTGGCATGACGGGCAGTAGGCTACAACCCGGAACCATTCTTTGAGGACGCCGCTTTCCCTGGCTTTTTTCAGGTACTGCCACTCGCGTTCTATGTACTGGTCTTTGAAGGTCCAGTAGGCCTTTTCGTAGTTGAAGGACATGCCAAGCAGCTTGTCCATCATGACCCACTTTTCGTTGTACATGTGGATGAGTTTCTTGCAGGTCTCGACGATCTTTTCAATGCCGACCTTGCCGATGTTTTCGGCCTTGCTGCCGGTGAGTCCCAGCTCCTTTTCTGCTGCCAGCTCTACTGGCAGGCCCTGCGTGTCCCAGCCAGCGCGAAAGATCACCTTGTTTTTGCGGAGCGTGTTGAACCTGTACCAAAGATCCTTGATTATCCTGCCCCGCAGATGGCCAGCGTGCGGCTCACCGTTCATGGTGGGCGGCCCTTCAATGTAACCGACCAGGGGCCGGCCTGTCAGCTCGTTTTCCAGCATCGTCTTTAAATCTGTGTTATCAAGATAATTGCGAACCTCGTTTTCGATCGCCTTGGCGTCGAACCTTGTGCTAAACTCCATCTATGCGAATGTCGATCCTGCGACTCGTGTTTATATTTTTGGTCAGGTTTTGCTGCGCTTGTTAATTTTTATCGGATCTGGACTTCTTCCATTTCCGAGTCTGCTGCCAATTCACAGCGCCAGTATTGCGACGAATATCGGCACGAACACTATGGCCACGGTGTTTAGCAGCTTGATCACCGTGTTCAGCGCCGGACCGGCTGTGTCCTTGTATGGGTCGCCTATCAAATCCCCTACGACAGCAACTGCATGAGCCTCGGTCTTTTTCTTGCCCTGCATCTCGATGTATTTTTTGGCGTTGTCCCAGGCTCCGCCGCTGTTTGCTAGGTGGTATGCCAGAAACAGGCCGCTTACTACCGCGCCCATCAGTACTCCGGCCACCGCGGTGGGCCCGAGCAGGACTCCAGTTACTATGGGCGCCGCCACCGTGATAAGCGCTGGCTTCCACAGCTCTTTCAGGCTTGCCCCCGTGGCAATGTCGACGCACTTGGCATAATCTGGCGTGTCCTTGCCGTCCAGGATGCCCGGCTTTTCCCTGAACTGCCTCCTGACTTCGTCGACCATCTTGGAGGCGGTTTTGCTGACCCCTGCAATGAGCTGGCTTGTGACAAAGAACGGCAGCAGGCCGCCGATAAGCAGACCTATGACAAGCCCGACGTCTGAAAGCGAATACTCAAACACCTTGGCTGGAAATATCTTGTCGGCTTCATGCTGGAATGCCTGTATCATTGCCAGCGCCGCAAGGCCAGCGCTGGCAATAGCAAAGCCCTTTGTGATGGCTTTTGTAGTGTTGCCCACGGCGTCTATCTTGTCTGTTATTGAACGGTTTTCATCTCCCATGCCGGTCATTTCCACGATGCCGCCGGCGTTGTCGCTTATCGGCCCAAAGGCGTCGATGCAAAGCACGATGCCGGCCAGACTGAGCATTGCCATTGCCGCCATCGCCGTGCCGTAGATGCCCATGAGCGGGTCCTGCGTTATGCCAAAAGTGATGCCGTACGAAGTGCCAAGCACCACGACAATTGCCAGCATGAAGGGTCCTGTAGACCTCATGCCCATGATGATGCCAGTGAGCGTGTTTGAGGCATAGCCCCACTTTGTTGAGTCAGAGATTTCCTGCACTGGCTTGTACTTGTAATTGGTGTAATAGTCCGTGATCTTTTGTATGACTGGCACCAAGATCACGCCTACGACAGTGGTGGCAAAGAGGGCATACGACAGTGTATTGTAGCCAAGAAAAGCCGTCGTGAAGAAAAAGTTGAGCGCAATGGCCGTGGCTGCGCTTACAATGAATGCCACGTCAAGCGGCTTCATGGGGTCGGATATTTTCCTTGAAGTTATGGTCATGGCGCCAATTATGGACGCTATCAGCCCCGATGCTCCGATCAGGATCGGGTAGAGCACAAGCGGTTTTACTTCAATGCCAACCATCGGAAGGGCGGTTAACGCAAACCTGTCGCCACCGATTGCCTGCAAGCTTGCCGGAACTATCAGCGCACCAAGCAGCATCGCAGCAAGTGTGGTGACGATGTACGACTCGTAGACGTCGGAGCCCATCCCCGCTGCGTCGCCGACGTTGTCACCAACGTTGTCTGCTATCGTGGCAGGGTTCCTTGGATCGTCTTCAGGTATGCCAGCCTCGACCTTGCCCACAAGATCGGCGCCAAGGTCTGCTGCTTTGGTGAATATGCCACCGCCGGCCCTGATGAAAAGCGCGATCAGGCTAGCACCGATGCCGACGCCGGCTATCGTCAGCGGATCTGGATACACGAAATAAAGCATCGTGATGGCAATGAGCGCCATGGCCGGCACTGCAAGCCCGACCGTCGCGCCGCCCCGAAATGCCGTGGCAAAAGCCGGCCCCAAACCCCTGGACGTGGCCTGGGCTGCCCTTACAGCCGCCTTGACGGTGATTTTAAGGGAGATCAGGCCCGCTACGCCAGAAAGCGCGGCTCCGACAGCAAAAGCCACGCCGTTTGACGAACCGGAAGTAAAGCCGATTATTATTGCAAGCACGACTGCCGCCGGTATTACTATCTTGAACTCGCGCTTTAGAAAGGCCATGGCACCGGCTCCGACAGCCAACGAAATGCTCATCATCTTTTCCGTGCCACTGTGCTGCCTCCCGACCCATACAGCTAGACCAGCTGCGGCTGCCATCGAGGCTATCGCTGCCCCTATGGGAAGCACGTCTTCAAACGCCAACAAGGCAATGTCCTTTTCTGAATATATAAAGACTGATACGGCAATAGTCGAACAAATGATGAAATTTTGCTGTCTGGAATGGTTTTTCGCGAAATTCCTTTTGAATTATAAAGGGGTTGTGCATATTGCTATGCCATCTTGCGCGTTCAACATTTTGTACATACAAACTTACCCAGCGGTACTGCTGATGAAATTAACGTAGTTATAGAGGTCCCAAAGGGCAGCAGCATCAAGTACGAGCTTGATGTTGAAACCGGCGCCGTCTTTGTTGACAGGCGACTGTTCACAACCATGGTCTACCCGTGCAACTATGGATTTATCCCGCGCACAATCGAGGGCGACGGCGACCCGGTCGACGTCCTTGTGCTTGGAGATTATCCGGTGGTCCCCATGTCAGTCATCCGCGCCAAACCGGTTGGCGTGCTTTTGACAGAAGACGAAGAAGGACCTGACTCCAAGGTAATTGCAGCTCCGATACCAAAGATAGACCCTAGCTTTTCTGAAGTGCAAGACATCACCGACGTTCCGCGCTACATACTGAACCAGATAGAGCACTTTTTCGAGCACTACAAGGAGCTGGAAAAGGGCAAATTTGTCAAGGTGACTGGCTGGGAAAACAAAGAAACAGCCAAGAAAAAGATCGCCGAGGCGATTGAAAGGTTCAACGCACAGGAAGAAAAAGTAGTTAGAGCGCCTTGAACTGGTCGCTCCACCTCATGTAGGCCCTTATCATATCCACGCTTACGCTGGGCTTGCGGATCTTTAGTATCTCCTTGAAATCGCCTGTGTTGACCGGCCTTGGGTTGGCGCCCTGCTCCATGGCCCTGCCGCTCTCAAAGAGCTCGTTGACCACGCGTAGCTGGACGGATTGGCAGACATCCTTGACATCGCTGGCGCTGTAACCATCGGTGATCTTGGCAAGCTCCTCTATCTTCAGGCTGCCCTCCGTGTTCAGCGGTTTGGTGTACTGGTTGAACAGGTTTGTTCTGGAAGCATTGTCTGGAAGCGTCACGTAGATCCTCTTCTGGAACCGTCGCAGGAACCCGGCTTCAAGGCTCCAGGGCTTGTTGGTAGCGCCGATGACGTAAAGCTGGGATTCTTTGGATTTTCCATTGATGCCGTCCATCTCTGTCAGGAACTGGTTCTTGACTCTCACTTCGCCGCCAACTTCGCTGTTCCTAGTGCCCAGAAGCGAGTCGATCTCATCTATGAACAGCAGAACCGGAACGCCTTCGCTTTCGTTGAGCTTTCTGGCCATGTTGAACAGCTTTGATATGTTCTTCTCTGCTTCGCCCAGCCACTTGCTCATCATGGATGCGGCATCCACGTTGATGAAATAACCTTCAATTTCAGCCGCGGCTGCTGCAGCAAGAAGGGTCTTGCCGCATCCCGGCGGCCCGTAGAGAAGTATACCGCGGGGCCAGCCAAGCGGGAACAGGTCTGGCCGCTTCATGGGATAGACTATCGATTCGCGTATGGCCCGCTTTGCATCGTCAAGACCGATGACCTCGTCCCAGCTCACCTTTGGCTTTTCCTTCATAACCAGATCGTCAAAGTCAGCCTTCAGTGTTTCAACATTGTTTGACTTGGAAGACGGTGCGGAATCCTTGCTGTGTCCATTGCCATTGGCAGGCTCGTTCTTGCTTTCAATGGGATTGGCCGCAGGCTTGTCGTCATCCAGGCCATGAGACATCTGTAGTGCCTTGATCCTGTTTTGATACGCATTGGCCCGTTCCATGTAGACCTTGTTCAATTTATAATCCGGATAGATCTGAACCAGTTTGACCAGGGCTTCAATGGCTCGCTGGTATGACTGTATGGCCATACCTCGCGATCCTTGTGAATCCAGTCTAATGGCTTCAGCTGCATACTTGCTAGCGCTATTTTCTAGTTCTTGGGGTGCGAGACTCATAATTACAGCTCAGACAGAAATAGGTTCTATGTTTGAATTACATTGGTGTAAATCTATCTTGCTCAATGGACAAAAAAGATTACACCTAGGCTAGCTCTGCCTCAAGTTCCTTTTTGGGCAGCTCG
>JBBISN010000007.1:41662-49944 GCA_037441265.1 Nitrososphaera sp.
GGTATCGTGTATCTCCTGAAGGGCCTTTTCTGCCAGCGGGATCATGTATTCGATGTCGCCCTTTATCTCGCCAACTGATGCGGCTGCGCTGTCCATTATGATGACAAACTCTTCAAGGAAGCGTATTGCCCCGACCTTGTCGGACAAGCCGTTTAGAATCTGCTCGCCGTTTTTGGCCAGTTCCAGCATCTTGACAAGCTCGCTGTTGTCACTTCCCCGGGGTGCGGAATTGAGCCGGGATTCCAGCCTTGCCCGCAGCATACCCATGGCTTGAGCGTCCCGCTGGAGCTTTGCAATAGCAGCATTGGCTCTCTCCCTTATGGCTGCGGCATCATTTTTCCTGAACAACAATGAATTTTACCGGTATGCATGAAGATTAACGAAAAACAACAGAGTCAAAAGATGTTGGGCTGTTGGCCTACCATGGATGACCAGCAGCCAGGGTTGTCTAACCGGGACAGCCACGAACCAGCTAGACAACTCTTGACTGGATTGTTGGGACATCAGGTATGCCGGGGTATTCCTCCTTCATCTTCTGTTCTACTGTCTGCGATGTTTCTTCTATCAACCGGACTGCTTCTTCGTTTGCAGTCTCAAAGTTGATGGTGTAGCCGCCCACTTGGCCTGCATCGACCAGAATACCGCTCAGCAGTTCTGAGACGATTCCAAGCTCTTCTTCCATTTCCGGCACGTGCGGCGTCAATGACGATTTGATGCTCCTTACGACGGCCATAGTTGGACTCAGCACTATTACCAGATCGCCAAAGTCTGAGACAGAGGTCAGCTTGGCATGGATCTTTTCCAGAGTGACCTTGGCCACTGCCACGGTCCGGCTCATCTGCCTTGCCTTGGCCAGATCAGCTGAAAGCACGGTGGAGTACTGCGCATTGTTTTCCCGGACAGAGGCCATAAGCTTCTTGAAGGTCTCCTCGTCCCTTGCCTTCAGGCTTGACTGGAGCTCATCGAGCCTCTTTATCTGGTTCTCGATCCTCCTTTGAACAACCTCGAGCCGGGGCCTCAGCGGACCGCCAGGCTTGGGCGAAGCGATTACACCGTCTTCAATTAGCGATTCTGATTTAACCCATTTGGAAGCCATATCGTATCACTGGCTTCATTTCTGCAGTCTGGATAATACTGTCCATGTACAGGTAGCTCATGTCACCGCGGTAACATGCACCGGCGGTGACAGATCAGCATTTTTTTGAAATTTGATGCAATATGTTTGACCAACCGACTTACCTTGTTTTTCCATAAACCTGCGCTGTATGCTTGCTGAAAAGTCTATTGCTAATGGAGACCTTCCGGCCAGCTTGGAGGAGTTTGGGCTTTCCAAGTACGAGGCCAAGGCTTATCTTACAATGATAGGCAAGGGCTCGCTGGCTGCCAGCGATCTTGCGTATTATGCCAATCTGCCGCGCACCAAGGTTTACCAGACTGTCAAGAAGCTTGAAAAGAAGCGGCTTGCCGTGGTCTCAAAACAAAAGCCGCTGATATGCAGCGCCATCCCGCCGGAGGAAGCCTTTGGCGAGATATTGAACCTTCATGAACGGCGCGTTAAAAGCATGAGAAAGATTGTTGATCGGCTGCAAAAAATCAACGACGAGGGCCAGCGCCCGAAAAGTTCTGAGGAGAAACGCTACTTTATACTGGACCCTGACTCGACCCTGTCAAAGGTTGGCAATCTTGTCGCAAGCTCCCGGTCCTCTGTAACTGCAGCGCTGGACAGCTGGGGTCTGAGGCTCCTGTCACAATGCAAGGGCCATCTGGTGAGGGCGCTGACCAGCGGCGTTCGCATCAGGCTGGTCGTCGATACGCAATGCGCAGGAAGCGAGAGCCTATCGTCACTGCCTGACGGCATCGAGGTCAGGATGGCCGCCGTCCAGTCAAGCATGATAATATTTGACTCAAGGTCCATGCTTTCCATAGACAGCCGCAACGGCAAGGCAGCGCTTTTCATGTCCCTGGATGTGTACGGCGTTACCCAGCTAGCAAGGTTTGAGGATACATGGAACAGGGCAACCGACCTAAAGTATGTGCTTAATGCGCAGCCGGTGGCGCTTGCAAAGGCATTTGAGTTGTCAAAGATGCTGGAAAACGGGATCTCTGCGCATATCTTGGACTACGCTATTAATGGCGAGGATCCGTCCATCGAGCTTTTGGACGTGATTGAAAAGCAGTACGGTTTGAGGCTTGCAGACATAAAGGCAGCAGAGATGCTGGATATAGCAGACTCGGTGCTCAAGATAACATGCCTTGGCGGACTGAAATACGACAAGGGCAACAACATTGTCAGCCTGCAATCCAAGACCGACGGCAGAAATGCGCTGCTCTGCGCTTTTGTGCTGCTATCATACTTTAGGCTGACAGGAAACGAGGCTCGCATAATCCAGAACAAGCAAAGTCTGCAGACGGTTCATCTAAAGCTGTCAAGGCCGATAGCGTGACCTCTAAATAACAAGAATTACCAAAAGAGTCTGCATTGCGCATCGGCACGGTGATCATCATATCTGCAGGAGCGGTGGCTGCAGCAATAGTGGCGTTCCTTGCATTTTACATGCCTGTAGAAAGGGTCGTTGAAAAACAGCCGGAGGTCGTTGTAAATGAGGCCGGCTCTCCGGTTGTTGAGCCGGCAGGGCTTGAAGGCTATGATCAGACAAAGGTGGTTGTAAACGGCGTGCAGCTGGTAACAGACATTGCAGATACACCAGAAAAGAAGAGCAAGGGCCTGGCAGTCAGGGACAGCATGAATGAAAACGAGGCCATGCTGTTTTTGTTTGACACAGAAGGCAGGCATGCCTTCTGGATGAAGGGGATGAAATTTCCCATAGACATAATCTGGCTGGACAGCAACAAGCAGGTTGTGCATGTAGAGCACAGCCTTGAGCCATGCGGGATCACATGTCCCAATTACAATCCACAAGAGGAGTCGCTTTATGTGCTTGAGACGGTGGCAGGCTTTGCCAATAAATACAACGTGGTGGCCGGAACCAGTGTAGAGTTTCAGCTAGGAAGTTAGCTTTCTTCATCTTCTTCGCTTTCGTCTTCAGCCGGCGCTTCAACCTTGCGCTGGACCTTTCTTGCAAACACCAGGTACGTGGTATGACCGATCATGCGCATCGATGGTCTGGTCATGCCTTCCCTCGCCTCCATGTTGCGTATCAAAAGCTCGATGGACTCGATGTCGACATAGCCCTTTTTCTTTAATTCCGTCGCTGTCTTTTCTATCTGGTTCATGGTGGGGCATATGGCCACGAACGCGCCGCTGCCTTTCAGTGCATCGTGCACCTGGTCAAGCACCGTCCAGGGGTCTCCCAGATCGACTATGGCAACGTCGGCCTCTCTGACATCGACGCCTTGATGCGGATCGTGCTGGTGCAGAGTAACGTACTGTAGCATGCCGGCCTTCTCCAGATTCCGCCGGGCTATCTCCATAAAGTCCGGGTTTACGTCAAAACTGTAGATATGGCCGTCGGGCTTGACGATGCTTGCAAAGTATGTGGCTGCCGCACCGCTTCCGGTCCCTATTTCCAGAACATTGGAGCCGTTCTTCAAGCCGGTTCTGGCGGCAATGAATCCAAGGTCCTTGGGATAGACTATCTGGGTCTTGCGTTCTGACTTCATGATAAAATCGTGGATGGTTGGTTCTATAAGGAAGATCACCTTGTCCTCGGTTGTTCGGATGACGGACCCGTATTCCATGTCAATGGTCGATCCGATATCGATGATCCCAAGGTGCGTATGCAGTTTCTTGCCGGCCGCTACCTTGGTCAGCCACTTCTTACGGGAAGTATGAAATAGCAGAACATAGGAGCCGTCCTGAATCTTCAATAAGCGGATAACAAAAACATAGGTGATAAAAATCAATCCGGCGCGCTTATCGCAGTTACATCTTGTTGAGCGCGCTTATCCCCAGTATGTCAAGTGAGTTCTTAAGAGCGATTCCAAACGCCTTGACAAGTCCAAGCCTTGCCATCCGCTTTTCCGGGTCCTCTTCCTTGATCACCGGCGCCTTTTCATAGAACAGGTTAAACGTGGTTGCCAGCGATGACGCGTACCGCGCAAGCGATTTCACGCTGAGGGATTTGGCCGCGTCTTCCACAACCAAGTCGAGTTTGGCAATTTCCTTTATCAGGGAAACCTCTTCTTGCCGGGTCAACAGTTCGAACCGGGCATCCGCTCTGGCATCTATGCCTGCTTTTTCCAGTATGCGCTGCGAGCGGGCGTAGGCGTACTGCAGGTACGGGCCTGTATCGCCTTCAAGGCTCAGAGATTCGTTGATGTCAAAGGTGATCATCTTGTCCAGATCCTGCTTTATCATGTTGTAGCGTAACGCCGAGATGGCTATTTCCTCTGCTATTGCGTCCAGCTGGTCGTCAGAAAATTCTGGGTTTCTTGTCTTGACCTCTTCTCTTGCTTTTGAGTGCAGCAGATCCAGAACATAGTCTGCGCTGACGTAGATGCCCTTCCTCCCTGACATGTGCATGAACTGGCGGTCCCCGATATCGATGTTCAGCATCTTGGCGGTGTTGGCGCTCAGCGTCACGGCTTCGTACCCCAGGTGATGGTAATCGTGCTTTTTTTCCGTGCCTATCCTGGACAGCACCATGGATATTATTCGCTGGAGCCGGGCCTGCCGCGAGTCGATTATGGTTATCACCCTGTCGCCGGCGTTGAACTGCTTCTTTGATCCAGCGTCCAGCGTTGTCGCATAAAGGGTCGAGCCGTCCCACTGGTCTGAAAATTCGCGGTAGAAAAACGGGTCTTCAACCAGCCCAAGCTTCCATGCCGCATAGGGGATGTCTTTGGCCATGTAGGTGGCCGTGCCATCGCTTCTAACCAGGACCTTGTCTTCTTCTTCTGCAACCTCGATTATCCAGCAGTCTTTGTTCTTGCCCTCCTGCTCCAGTTTGACTAGGCCTTCCTTTTTGAGCAGTTCAAAGGCCTTGCTCCACATCTTGGAGACCACGATGTGGGATTCGAAATTCAAAAGGTCATAACGCACCTTCATGCGCCAGCAGGTCCTGAGCTGTTCTTTTAGAACGCGAAGTGTGATCTCTGCAGCGAACCGGGCTAGGTCCGATTTTCCTTCCTCGATCTCCCTTAACACCAGCTTTCTTTTTTCTGCCAGCTGCGGGTCCTTTTCGTAAAGCTGGTTTACCTTGACGTACACTTCATCGCCGCAGTACTGGTCGAACTTTTGGCCTGCCGGCGGATCTACTGGAAATCCGGCAAACTTGAAGCCGATGATGATGTCTGCCACCTGCAGGCCGGAATCATCGACGTAATTAAGGACCGTAGTTCTGTGGTTGGCGGCCTTCATTATCCGATACAGCGTGTCCCCGAGGATCACGTTTCGGACATGGCCCACGTGCAGCGCCTTGTTTGGGTTGACGCTGGTATGCTCGATAACCACGTGCTTTGCACCACCAACGTCATAGTGCCCGTATTCGTCAGGGTTTTCAAGCACCTTCCTTAGTGTGAACGGCGACAGCCAGTCATAGTTGGCCTTGAAGTTGATGTAACCGGCGGGATGCGGCTCTACGGACAGTACTGACGGCCTGTCCTTATTGATGTATTGCTTGATTCGTTCGGCAAGCTCTGCGGCTATTTTTGGCGGAGGCTTTTTCAAATGCCGGCTAAGCTGGAATGCTACGTTGCAGGTAAGGTCGCCAAATTCTTTTTTCGGCGGCTCTGAAACGTCGAACTGGACGTCGGGATAACCGGCATCGGCAAGGCTGGCAGACACAATCTTTCTTGCTTCATCTACAAGCAGCCGGAAAGTCATGTCAGCTTTACTCCCAAGTAGTTTAGCGCGACATAGTCTATGGCGTCCACAAGCCCGGTGCCCTCCTTTCCGGGTACGACATGCGAAGCCCGTTGCTTGACGTTATCTTCTGCATGCCCAAGGGCGATGCTGCACGAACAGACGTCAAACATGGGGATATCTGTTTCGCTGTCGCCTATGCCCACGACCTCTTCTGGTTCAGCCTTGAGCATGTGCAGAGCCTGCTTCAATCCAAGGGCCTTGTCAACGCCTTTTTCGTTGATATGGTAAGCATACTTGCTGTCATTCAGGTAAAGCGGAAGGCCATGCTCGTCGAGGATCTTTTGGCCTTCCCTTATATCGAAGGTTCTCAGCATGACGACTTCGGTCATCCTTGGAAAGACCGGCTTTATCTGGACGCCGTCTATACTTTTCTTGAGAACTTCGTAGCCCGTCATGCATTTTTCTTTGCTTGCCAAGAGATAGTGTTCTTGCGGGGCAACCGTTATCACGCCACCGTTTTCGCCCACCGCCAGACGTGTGGTGCCCCCAAATACTGCCAGCACGTACGCTTCGATGGATGACCTGCCAGTGACATAGATGACGTTGTGGCCAAGCTTTTCAAGGTACCGGAGTTTTGCAAGAGCGGCAAGATGCACTGCTCCGCCCCCGTTCTCCGTCAGGGTCCCATCTATATCGACTGCGAAAACCTTGATTGGCAAACGAAGAAGATAAGCGATGCCTGAATGTTATAAGTGTAACATCAGAAAATTAAATAGCAACGTTCAGAATCGGAAAATGTGGGCCGCCAGGACTGGTATTACATCAATCTTCCAAAGCTGATGGTCAAGCGCCTTGACCAGTTCCTTGAAACACCCAGAGCCAAGTCCATGGGCATGTCCAACAAGACCGAGCTGCTGCGGCACATAATCAACGATTTCCTTGACGAGCAGGAAAAATTTTACAGCAACCTGCAGTCGATACATGATTTTATCATGAACATGAAGGACCATGATCATCTTGTTCTGACCATTACCGGAGAACCGCATGTCAATGAGATCCTGAAGGCCTTCATGGACCGCAGCGCGGCGCTGAACCAGATCAGCGTCTTTTTCATTTCAAGACAGGACGAGTTTGCTTTTGTCGGTCTTCTTGATAAAGTGGTTGAGGACGCAAATTCCATGTTCAAATCCCAGGACATGATGATAATGCATGCAGAGGATTGTTACGTGAACGGGGCCTTTTCCCTAGAACTGGCCCAGAAGCATCTGAATTACGCAGCGCAGCTGGCCAAGAAAAAAGGAAAATCCGGCCTCAATGTCCTGGGCACGCTTCCCGGCAAATTGATTGAACAAAAGAGGTACGAAGATGCCCTCAGCATCGAGAGAGGTTTTCATGAATTCGTCCAAAAGTTTGACACGCCCATAAGCGTGATATGCATGTACAGCTCGCTTCCCGCCGACGTCCAGGACCTTTTCATGGAGTGCCACGATATCGTCATCAAAAGGGCCATCACGGAAAGTGAGAGTGGCTTACTGTAAGACACCGGTAAGTGAAAATTATTAAATATTTTGAAAGGGCGCGCAGTCTGGATGGAAGACAGGATTTCAGATGCTGCCTCTGATTACAAGACGCTTGCCAACATCCAGATGGGCAATCTGAAGCAAAAAGCCATGCAGGACGGTGCAAAACCAGCTCTGGATGCCGACGCGGTCAGATTCTTTCTGTACCTGTTTGCCGGGACTCAAGGCTGGTCCGTTCGCATCAATATTGTTCTGCTGCTAAAGGAAAGGCCCAGCAACACTAACCAGATTGCATCAGCCATGGGTCTGGATTACAAAGCAATCCAGCATCACCTGAAAGTGCTGGAAAAGAACAATCTTGTGATAAAGCAGGGACAGAGATACGCTGTTGTTTTCTTTGTCTCCCCGTACCTGGAATCCCGGTACCAGGAATTCCAGCACGTAGTAAACCATCTGCAGAGCGGTAGAAAAGCCAGCTTTTCAGGCTACTAAGAATCGCATGTTCATTTGGTCTTGTCAAGTTTCAGAGAGACCGAGTTTATGCAGTAACGTTTTCCCGTAGGATCCGGCCCGTCATCAAATACATGACCCAGGTGTGAGCCGCACTTGTTGCACATCACTTCAATCCTTCTCATGCCGTGGCTGCTGTCCATCTGGAATTTCATGTTCTGCATCTTTGCAGGCGCCCAGAAGCTTGGCCAGCCAGTGCCTGAGTCGAATTTTGTCTCTGAATCAAACAGTTCGGCTCCACAGCAGACGCATCTGTAAATGCCCTTTTCCTTGCAGTTCCAGTACTCGCCGGTAAACGGCATTTCCGTGCCCTTCATCCTGCATACTTCGTACTGTTCTTCAGTTAGACTTTCATTCCACTCCTTTTCGGCTTTTTCTCCCATAGCCTAGAAAACGACGATTAATTATTATAACATATTTCCAGATTATCTCCAGATCGTTGCGATCAGCCGATTAACGTTAAATTCCATCTACTCCTAATAGCA
>JBBISN010000008.1:0-48591 GCA_037441265.1 Nitrososphaera sp.
CACCCCCCGCACTTTAAATCTAAAGCAATGATTGCTTTTTGCTTACATTTGCCTTACCTACTGTATCTCAGGATTAGAAAGACAATGTTTCCAAAGTTTGTAATAAAACACACCAATTCCAACAGGATGATGCAGACTATTTCTGCAAAATGATGCGAATCTCCTCATTACTGCAACAAGTTGTGGGATATCACCAGCCTCATTATCTCCGACGTGCCCTCTCCTATGGTCATCATCCTTGCATCCCGCCAGTGCCTGTGCACGTCGTACTTGTCCGCGTATCCGTAACCGCCATGAATCTGGATGGCCTGGTCAGCCACCCTCATGGCAGTCTCTGATGCAAACAGCTTGGCCTGCGAGGCTTGGAGCGCAAAATCCCTGCCGCTCTGTTTCAGCCACGCTGCTCTAAAGGCAAGCTGCCTTGCCGCGCTTATCTCTGTGGACATGTCTGCAAGCTTTTGCCTTGTCATCTGAAACTGCGATATGGATTTCCCAAACGCCACCCTCTCCTTGCTAAATGACAGGGCCTTTTCAAAGGCGATCTGGGCAACGCCTACCGCCAGCGCAGCTATGGCTATCCTTCCAATCTGCAGCATGTGCTTGGTGTACTCAAATCCCTGCCCTTCTGCACCAAGCAGGTTCCTGCCCGGTACAGCACAATCCTCAAAAAAGACATCCGTCCATGTCGAGCCCCTGATGCCCAGCTTTTCGATATTGTTGCCGATCCTTAGGCCCTTGCTGTCACGGTCCACAAGAAATATGCAGGGACCGTTGTTGGTTCGGGCAACCACAAAGTAAACGTCTGCCTCGCCCCCGTTGGTTATGAAAGTCTTTTTGCCGTTCAGCACGTAGTTGCCGTCCTGGAACTCTGCCCTTGTTTGTATGTCGCCTGCGTCAGAACCCGAGTGCGGCTCTGTCAGGGCAAACGCCGCCAGCTTTTCACCTTGCACAAGCGGCTTTAGATACTTTGTCTTCTGCTCCTCACTGCCGTAGAGGGCTATGCCGGTGCACGACGTGCCGTGGATAGCTGCCGACACGCCTGTGCTTGCGCAGGTCATCCCAAGCATCTCTACTGCAGCAATGTAAACTGGATAGGGGAGGCCCTGACCGCCGTACTGCTTGGGAAATGCCATGCTGGTAAAGCCGTGCTCAAACAGCCGATCCAGGTTCTCGCGCGGAAATATCCCTTCATCGATCTTTTTGGCGGTGGGCATTATCTCTTGTTCCAGAAATTCGCCAAACGATTCAAGCAGCTGCATAAAGTTAGGGTTTGTCGGATAAAGCATCGTGATATTGGTCTGCAGTTCCGGCCCAAACAGTGTCATGGTAATTTTTCGTGCATCAACGCATTAACCTTTTAGACCCGGATTTTTTGTACAGGCTACCTGTAACGCGTTTTTGCAACGCAGATGAAGGAAATTTCATTATTTGCGTCGTTCTGGTACAATTCTAACTACTAGTCAGCAGAATACGGCGTATTTGTAAAGGCTAATACTAATAACTTTGATTTTTGTATATGTACTGTGATAGTCCAGAGATATGTGCCTCCCAGGGGAGCGTCAGATCCCGTCGCCAAGGGAAACGATGCTGCCTTGCTTGCAAGGAAAGGTAAGAAGATCGTTGCAAGCGCGCCGCTGGCCATAATCCGGGCGGCCTTGGAGTCCGGCATCAGTTACGTGGCCGGATATCCCGGTGCTCCCACGGCCGACCTCATCGACCTGCTTTCAGAGTCAAGCCCGGTCATCAAGGACCTTGGCATATTCTTCGAGTCTTCCACCAACGAAGCATCCGCCGCGACAAAACTTCTTGCATCGGTTTACGACAAGATAGGGGGTTTTGTCAACTGGAAGGTGGTGGGCACAAACGTGGCCGCTGACGTGCTGGCGCATATCACCTCTTCTGGCACCGTTGGTTCATCCGTGATAATCGTAGGCGAGGACTATGAGACCGACAGCACGACGGTGGAGATGAAGAGCTACATGTACGGAAAGGGGTTCTGCATGCCTGTGATGGACCCCATCGGAAGCCCGATGCATGTCTACCGGCTTGCAAAGCATGCATTCAGGCTGTCAGAATACTGCAACATGCCAGTCATGTTCCTTTTGAGGACCATGGCCGGAAACTGCATCGGATCCATCGTCTGCGAAGACGATATCCGGCCGGCCGAGATAAGCGCCAAAAACAAGCAGCCGGTCTGGGATCCGGATACCAGCCGATACCCGCTGGGAGACCGCTCAAAGGCTCATGCCACAGAGAAGTACCTGGAGCGGATACCCAAGGCCATAGACTACATAGCCAGCAACGGCCTCAACAACTACGTAAAGGGGAAAAACAGCAAGGTAGGCTTCATCACGCACGGCGGCGTGTTCAACTCTTTCATGGATGCGATGGTGCAGCTGGGCCGGGCGGACATCTCGGGCGGCTGCGAATACGATGTCTTGAACCTGAATATCGTGTATCCGCTGGTTCCTGACGAGCTAGTCAAGTTCGCAGCTGGTAAGGAAGCTATCTTTCTAGTAGAGGAGGGAGCGCCTTCCTATCTCGAAGAGGCGATAAGAAGCATATTTCATGGGGCAGGGATCGACGTGCAGCTTTACGGCAAGGAGGGCTCCGGCAGGGGTTTCATACCCATGACGGGCGCCCTGGACGTGGACGTGCTTATGGAACCCCTCACCAGAATTCTCTCGGTAATAGAACCCTACTACACAGCACCGCGTGAAAAACTTGTAGAAATCATGAAGCACAGAGAGAAGGCCGCCAGGGAATCCCTAAAAGTAGTGGTGCCAAGGACGCCCACATTCTGCACTGGCTGCCCAGAACGGCCTATCTTTACCGCGCTAAAGTGGCTTGACGAGCGGTTTGGCAGAAGCATCTACGCCGGCGACATCGGCTGCTACACCATGGCGCAGCTGCCGCCCTTTGGGACATCCGACTCGTGCACGGGGATGGGGACATCCCTTGACTCGGCGCTGGGGCTTTCCCAGTTCTACAAATCCCGCGTGATAGCCGTCATGGGGGACGGCACGTTCTTCCACCGGGGGATAACCGACGTCGACAACGTGATCTACAACCTGACCAAGGAAACCGACGTGAACATCATTTTCATAATATTCGAAAATTACTGGACCGCCATGACCGGCCATCAGCCCAACCCTGCAAGCAAGTCCGGCTCGGGAATGAACGTGAACTACCGGCAGGAAAGTGCGGCAAGGCCCAGCATCGAGTCCATACTCAAGGCACACGGTATAACCTGGATAAAGAAGGTCAACCCTTTTGACTTTTACAGCACCCTTGAAACCCTGCTGGATGCCTATTCTCAGGACAAGGGCCTCAGAGTCGTGATATGCGATGGCGAGTGCACCCTTGCAAGAACAAGGAGGGAGCTTCCAATAATAGAGTCCAATATCACCAAGGGCGTGCGGGTAGAGCAGGTCAAGTACAAAATTGATGAAAAGATCTGCAGCGGCTGCTTCCCCTGCGAAAAATACTCCGGCTGTCCAAGCGTGACGGTCGTAAAGAACCCAAACCCGCTTAGGACCGGCTACATAAAGCAGACCGAAGAAACGTGCACGGGATGCGGCGTCTGCGGCATAACCAGCATCTTTGGCCTCTGTCCGTCTACCTACCGGGTTACGGAAATACACAATCCCGGCATACTGGAGCGGCTGCGGTTCAAAGCCTCCCAATCCATAATCGGGATGCTGCGGGGTGGTGCCGATGGATAAATGGAGGATTTACAGAGTTCTTGTGCCGTCGGTTGGAGGGCAGGGCGGAGGCACCATAACCGAGATCCTGTTCAAGGCCGTCGTCATCGAAAGAGAAAAGGTGGCGTCGGAGAAGGGCCTGGCCGACAGGATAGCCGCAAGAACCGACCTTGAATACCGGTACATGATCCCGGGATTAGCCCAGAGGAACGGTTCTGTCTACAGCACCGTGTCGTTTGTCTCGCCGCAGGAGCTGGACCTTCCGGAATCCGCTTTCATCCTTTCTGAGCGGTTTTACACCGCCAGCGCTGACGTGATGGTGGCGCAGGAGCTGGCCGAGGCCGTCCGGTTTGCCAGCGAGGGTTTGCTAAAGACCGACGCGGTGGCCATAGTCAATGAGCACAGGTTTCTGACAAGCGTGGAAAAGATGCCTGTAACCAAGGATCTTGTTGACGCAGGCGACCAGATAAGCACCATAAAAAAGCTGGCTGGAACCTACGTCGGGTTAAACGCCCACGAGCTGGCCCTTGCCAACGAGATGAAGCCTGTTTATGCCAACACCATGCTTCTTGGAGCGCTGTGCGCCTCAAGGGCCGTTCCCATAAGCAAAGAGTCCTTCCTTCGGGCCATGGCTGAAAGGTTCTCCAGAAAGGCCCTTGAAGATAATGTCAAAGCATTTGAAATAGGCTACGACCATGTCCTGTCAGCTAGCAAGGGAGAATCCCAATCTTCTGCCAGCGCGGATATCCGGCAGATCATCGACAGGAACTGCCAGCGATTGTCCGGCTCAAGGGGAAGGAGGAGTGCAGAAATGTACATGCAGTACATGGACAGCATAACTCGGCTGCCGCCAAACCTGGCAGGCATCTTTGCCGAGGCCGTGGGTCAGCTGGTGGACTTTGAAGGCTGGGACCATGCACGGGTGTATGCCGATAGCGTCATGGAAATCCTGGATCTGGACCGGCAGAAGGGCGACGGAAGCTTCAGGCTTGTCTCAAGCTACGCCCAGCACGTGGCCGGCAGGCTGATGAAATGGGAGGGCCCCTTTGAAGTTGCTAGGATAAAGTCAAATAAAATCTACTCTCCAAAGCCTGACACCATAGTCAAGGTCGAAGCGCTCCTGCAGCCAAACGTGGAGGAGATCTACGGGATGGTCCCTGTGAAACTCCACAACCTTGTTTGCAGGATGATTCCCTGGTGGCCGGAGTACATTGAAAAGCACAAGCAGGATGGCCGGCCCATGTCGGTCAACATAACCGGAATTGGCTACCTGAAACTCTGGCTGCTCTGGAAGCTCTCGTTCCTGCACAAACATTCCGTCAGGTATCATAGGGAGCTGGCCTTTGTGAGACACTTTACAAACACGGTCAAAGAGATCGCCGAGATAGACTACGAGCTTGGCTGCCTGGTGGCAGACTATGCCCAGTACATAAGGGGGTTCTCCTTTGTCAGGGCAAGGAACATCGAATTGTTCGACATCCTTGCACACACCGTGATCAAAAAGTGTGTCGAGATGGACCGGGCCCTTGGGAATGCCGATTACCGGATCGCAAGGTCGGCCTTTGTTGCAGCAAGAAATATGGTAACCCTTGACGGGACGGGCAAGGACAGGGTCCTCCGGTTCATGGGCGAGCTGGAAGACCTATTCCAGAAAAAGAAGTACGGGCTTTTGTATGCAAAGCTGGCGCTGCGGCAGCTCACGCCGGTGGCGTGATGATATGACCGGCAGGGTGGCCATCGTCGGTTTGGGGTACTATGGCTTTTCTCCATCCACAGACGGCGTCTCATACAAGGAAATGATGTTTGAAGCGGCAGTCAAAGCGTACAGGGACGCCGGCATAGACGCAAGAAAGGATGTGCAGAGCTTTGTCTGCTGCACGGAGGATTTCTGGGAGGGAAACAGCATCGCCGACGAGTACATGCCGGATCAGCTGGGCGGCGCCCTCAGGCCGGTATGCACGGTATCAGCCGACGGCCTGTACGGCGTGATAACCGCGTTTATGCAGATAAGGACCGGTCTTGTGGATGTGGCAGTCGTTGAATCCCACAGCAAGCTTTCAGACGTCGTAAGCAAAGACGATATTGCACGGCTTGCCATCGACCCGCTTTTTGGTGTCAGGAACCTGGACACAAGTCCCTCGTTTCTGGCGGGATTGGAGATGAACCGATTCTTGCATGAAACCGGCAACAGCAGGGAGTCATGCGCAGAGGCCGCATCCAAGAACTTCAAAAACGCTGCTTCAAACCCCAGGGCCAGCTACGGATCAAAAAAATCACCAAAAGACATCCTTTCATCAGGCATCTTGGCCTACCCGCTGACAAAGCTGGAGGCAAGCCGGCCGACGGACGGTTGTGTTGTACTGGTTCTTGCCTCTGAAAGCAGGACGCGATCCCTTACCGATCAGCCGATCTGGATAACCGGCGCGGGGTGGTGCTCCGAGTCTCCCTGGATAGAGGGAAGGGACATGTCATCAGCCGGCTATGCATCGGCAAGCTGCCGGATGGCATGCAATATGGCTGGAATCAAAGATCCCGGAAAAGAGCTGGACCTTGCAGAGATAGACGACACGTTCTCTTACAAGGAGCTGCAGCACATGGAGGCGCTGGGTCTGTGCGGCAGAGGCGAGTCAGGAAGGCTGCTAGAGCGCGGCTTTACCGCAAGGGATGGTGCCCTGCCGGTAAATCCCTCCGGCGGGTCCCTCGGGGTCGGTCACATGGCAGAGGCCACAGGCCTTCACCGGATCCTCGAAGCATCACTGCAGCTTCGGGGCAGAGCCGGGAAAATACAGGTAAAGGGCGCCAAAAGGGCTCTGGTCCAGAGCTGGCGCGGAATTCCCACGGCCTCCGGCGCCGTGGTTATCCTGGAGGGCGGGCCATGACTAGGAGGGTTGCAATAGTCGGGGCCGGAATGACTCTATTTAGGAGGAGGCTTTTGGAAACCGGCAAGGAGCTCTGCTTTGAAGCGTCGCGTGCGGCTCTTGACTCTGCCAACCTGGACGCAAGCGACATAGAGGCAGTTGTCTTGGGTTCTGCGCCGGACGCGTTTGATGGCCTGCACATGAAAGGCGAGTACCTTCTTGACGGAGCGGGGGCAAGCAACAAGCCGTACACCCGGGTGTTTGTCGGCGGTGGCACAGGAGTCTTTACTCCCATAGCGGCATGGTGGCATGTGGCCTCCGGACTATTTGACGTCTGCCTTGCAGTCTGCGAGGAGAAAATGTCGCCGCTTTACCCGCATCCGCAGAAAGCTTTCTGGAGCATCTTTGACCATACCCTGGAAAGGCCCCTTGGAGTGAATCTGGTCTGGATCTTTGCGCTGGAGATGCGCCGGTACATGCACAAGTACAACATCAGCGAGGAGGATATCGCGCAGGTGGCCGTCAAGAACAAGCGCAACGCGCTGGACCATCCATGCGCGCAACTTGCGGCCAGGATAACCGTCGACGACGTGATGAAGTCCGAGCCAATAGTGTGGCCCGTCAAAAAGCTGGACATAAGCCCGCCAAGCGACGGCGCGGCCGCCATAATCCTAGCGTCAGAGGATGTGGCGAAGAAAATAACGAAGGATCCGGTCTGGATAGACGGCGTGGGGTGGAACCTGGACAGCACGTACTGGACCAACAGGGATCTGGCCTACCCGCAATACCTGGAGAATGCCGCCAGAATGGCCTACAGGATGGCCAGAGTAGAGAACCCACGAAAGGAAATAGATGTCGCCGAGGTCTACGATCCTTTCGACTATAAGGAACTGCACCATCTTGAAGGTCTGCAGCTGGCAGAAAAAGGCAAGGCAGCCAAGCTGACGTCGTCTGGTGCAACCCAGAGAAACGGCGAGTTTCCCGTCAACCCGTCTGGAGGGCTGCTTGGAGTCGGAAACCCCATTGCGGCTGCAGGCATGATGAAGATATGCGAACTCTTTTGGCAGCTAAGGGGCGAAGCAGGGAAGCGGCAGGTTAAGCGAGATGCAAGGACCGGACTTGCGCAGGCGTGGGGCGACCTGATGCAGTTCAGCTCCGTCGTTGTGCTGAGGAGCGGCTGATATGGCCAAGGCCTACTCTGGCATCGCCATAAGCCCGGAAGACCTGGAAAACTCAAGATACTTGACCATACCGTACTCTGCAAACCTGCAATACCGGTGGAGCACGGGGGCCGCGGTGGGAAGGTTCCTTGCCGAACTGAAGAATGGAAGAATCGTTGGAAGAAAGTGTGACAAGTGCAAGCGGGTTCTGGTACCGCCAAGGATGTTCTGCGAAAAGGATTTTGTTCCGACTTCAAAGTGGGTTTACGTTAAAGATGCTGGAACCGTAGACACATACTCTGTCTCCTACATAGCCGCTGACACCAGCAGGCTAGAAAAGCCCTTGATCGTTGCGGTGATCCGGCTTGACGGCACCTCCGGCGCGGCAGGGATACTTCACATCTTGGGTGGTATCGACCCTAAAGACGTCATGATTGGAATGAGGGTAAAGGCAGTCTGGAAGCCCAAAAGAATGAGGAGTGGCGCGATAACCGACATACGCTACTTCAGGCCGCGAGGTGATATCAAACGACCGACATAGATCACTGGTCAGGCAGCATCGATCTGGACTACCGATATACTGCAGGGGTTGCCGGCGAGACGTTCCTTCGCAAGATAGCCAAGGGCAGAATCATGGCCTCAAGGTGCCGGCACTGCCAGCTGACCTATCTTCCGCCAAGGCTTTACTGCGAGAAATGCCTGAGAAAAATAGACACCTGGGTCCAGGTGCACAGAAAGGGTGAGCTGTACTCCTATACCATGGCAGGTAATGGGAAGTCGCTGTACGGTCTGGTAAAGTTTGCCGGAATAAAGGGCGGGCTTGTAGGAAGGATAATTGGCTCGGGCCTTGCAGACCTCAAATTCGGGATGCCTGTCCGGGTGGACTTGAAGAAGAATTCAAAGAAAGGACTCCTCGTTTACCTGCATGTCTGACTGGCATTTTCTGCTTTCGTTTATGAGCCCCAAGCATGCTGTGAGCATCCCAGAACCCGAATCCTGAGCTATCCATCACCTTTTTTAATACAATTTCCCGTTGCAGGCGAATAGTGAAATTGCTCAAGACCCAAGTCTTATATATTAAATCGATGAGTTTGAAATAGGTGCCTTATCCTAATGAGCGATTATGAAATCCAGTCGTCTGTGGATAAAGATGCCGTTTCCACATGGGGTGAATTTTCCAACAGGATAAGGCTCATACCCTGGTGGCTCAGCTACAACAAGGGAAGCAACTATCAGGCATTCCTAAAAAACAGCATAGTTGAGCTTGGAGACAAAGTTGGTATGCAGGACAAGTGGCTTAAGAGCATAGTAAGACACGCAGTTTCCGAGTTCTCAAAGAAGGGGCTTGGCGCAGACTATTACGGCTACCACAACATTGACCATGAACTTGAAGCGGCTTACTTTACTCTTTTTGCCGGCAGTAACCAGACCGGCAGTTTCATGTTTACTCAGAAAGAGCTTTGCTACCTTTTTGTAGCGGCGTTGTTTCACGACTACGATCCTTCAAAGGAATTCGACAAGCCTAACGAGGATGCAATAGAGAGCATCGTCAGAAGCGATGCGAAAATAAGAAAGTTCATCGATGGCGTCGGGCTGAATATCGACATAGTTATCGCGCTTATCTTCCGTACAGCGTACCCGTTCAAGGGGGAGATAGCCGAACATGCTTTGGCAAGGATAAACGAGCTTTTTACACAGGCAAAAATCCCTGAATCAGACCAGAAAACCAGAAAACGGTACACAGACCTGGGGTGGTTTCTGTCGGTAGCAGAGCGGGTGGCCGGGTATGCGCTAGGTGATTTTGAGCATGCCAAGGACCTGGCAAGACGCAACGCGCATGCACTTGGATGGCATCCCTCTGTGATAAACCGAAACTCGGTCAAGTACTTTAGCATGCTTAAAGAAGAGAAGGAGATGCTCGACTGGGTCCTGCGGGGCACTACAGAAAAACACAGGCAGAATTTTGAAAACAACATCAGGTCTTTTGAAGAAGCATGGCAGAAGGAGCTGGATGCAAAGGCAGCAGACCTGAAGCTGATTTCTGTAGTTGAAAAGTTGAATAGCGAAGGCTCGGATACTATAAAGGAAGTACTCCGGCTGTACAGGGAAACCCCCATCCTTTTCAAAGTCGACGAGGAATCTTTCATAAAGACAATGTTCGATACCGATTCAATACTGATTACGTTGAGAATAGGTGGCGATGGCGGCAGGATAATCGGTTATGCCAAGGGCGGGCCACTGGAGAAATACAAACTGAGGCCGGGAACTTCCGACCAGAACCTGGGACAAAGAAACACGGCCTATCTTGAAGGAATTGGAATTAATCATGAGTACTGGGGAGAAAAGGGAGGACACGTTCTGCGGATGGAATTTCTAAACGAAGCCAGCAGGCTGGGCTACCAGTTCGTAACGGGGTATGCCCATCGTGACGTGATAAGCCAGAGGATCAGTAACGGAGAAAATATAGACATAGTGCGCAAGTACGACCCGGACAATCTGGATTATTACAGAATTGTTCTTGCAAAAACATCCGGTCATTAGATTCGCAGATCTAGGCAAAAAATACCTTGTTGTTCGTAGTTTGACAGACTGTCTGTGATTATAGTGAAATTACTAAAATAGAATATGCCTGCAAACATCCATCCTAGTTTCAACAACTGCTCCTACGGGAATCTAGCCGGCAACTACTATCCTTCCCTTCATGCCTTCCTCTGAATGGATGGTGCAGTGGTAATCAAACACGCCTTCTTCGTTGAAGGTGTGCTCCCATGATTCATTGTGGTCAAAAAAGCCGCTATCCAGCTTCACCTCTGAACCGGATTTTGTTTTGTAGATCCCCACCACGTTGTGCTTCAGATTGGACTCGTTGGACCATTTTACCGTCGAGCCAACATCCGTGATGACCGTGTCAGGCATGAACATGTTCATTCCTCCAAAGACCACGTTGGAGTGCAACGTCTCCCTGGCGACCCTTTCATTTTCCTGGAAGACATCGGTGACTTTGCGCTTGTCCAGATCAACAAAAACATTCCATATTATCTGGTGGGCTTCTCCCTGCTTGTTCTCCAGCGAATCAAAGGCAACCGGCGCAGAATAAAGCTTGCCGTCAACTACCTGCCAGTTGGCAGTGATTATCACCTGTCCTGCAGAGCTGTAAATAACCTTGCCGTCCGGGTTTACAAAGGCCGTTGGCTGGACAGCCGCCATGGTGACAGCGCTCCCCCTTGTGCTGTTGATGATGTTCTTTACCCTTTCGTCGGCCTGCGCAATATCCAGCGACTGTATGGCTACATCATTTATTGCATAGATGTACGTGTTGTCATCGGGAGTCGGTTCTTTTATCACCCTGATCTCGGATTGAAGCGAGATCTCTGACAGAGAACGAAAGTCCTGGGCATGCTCTTCAGGCAGGATTTTTGAAGCCAGGAGTATGGTCCCGCCTACCACAAAAACCCCAACAACTGCCAGAAGAGAAATAAACTCCTTTTTCATGCCCATGTTAGACTAGTTTTTATTTATTATATACTGTACGGAAGTCAGAATGTGGATCTGATTTTAATAGCCAATGCAGTCCATATTCAATCATGAGCAGTATTGCCGTTGAATACTACAACAAAAAATTTGGTGATAACATGCAGGCCGCATTTATACATCTGGTCCGAGAGGTGGGGGAGATCGCCTTTGCCA
The DNA here is from genome assembly GCA_037441265.1 of Nitrososphaera sp. GTDB lineage: Archaea > Thermoproteota > Nitrososphaeria > Nitrososphaerales > Nitrososphaeraceae > Nitrososphaera. The sequence continues at coordinate 11,410 of JBBISN010000008.1, forward strand.
TGGAAAAGAACAACGCCGAGCACGCAAAGCTAGAGATCACCGAATCCGTTGCGCTCTTGAATTACCTTGCATCAAAGTACAATCTGGATGTTGATGCCAATATTCAGTCGGTGTACTCAAAGAAGCTGGAAACGCTCAAGGTCAAATGATCACCATCCACCAGGACCTTGACAGTGTATCTGACATTTTGCACAAGACCTTTGAAATAGAGCCGTTCAAGCGCAATTACGACGAAGCCTTTGGCAAGGTTGCCGGCATCCTGCACCGATACGGAATTGAAGAAAACCCGCGCAACCTGCGATTTCGTTTCATCCTCTGCATGCAGGAATTCTTTGACGGCATACCGCAGGAACAGTGGCGGGTAAAGGACCCGGCGTTTGTAAAGCAATCCGAGGAATTTGCAATAGCAAAGTTCCGCCAATGGATGGCTGAACAGATAACCTGAACTCTACTGGATCCGTTCTATTAATTCAAACACCTTGTTCATGGCCGGAGGCTCGGCGCTGGCGTCCCTGACGTAGAGCGATGCGCATGCATTGGCGAAAAGCAGCCTTTCACCTGGATCCAAGCCTGCCAGGTATCCAAGTATGTCGGCTGCGTCCCAAACGTCGCCGGCGCCAGTAAGTATCTTGGGCTCTACCTTGATGGCATGGGCAAATTCCGTTTCCTTGCCGTTGGACCAGGCTGCGCCTGTTCTGGTGTGCAGGTCGGTGCTGATGCCGATCTTCTCCGAGATCTTTCTTGCAGCGGCCTTGACTTCGTCTTGGCTATAGCTTGGCCCCAGCAGCGAGCCGGTGCCCAGCGCGTTGGAAATGGAGTTGCACTCATTTTCATTTATGCTCAGGCAGTCGGTGATGCCTGACAGCCTTTTTAGCGAGTCAAGAAAATCCTGCTTTCTGGTGTCAATGTCTGCAGGGTCTATAAAGTGAAACCCGCTTGGAGAGCTTTTGAAGGCCTGCTCTGCAAGCTCGGTTCCTTTCAGGTTGCTGGCCCAGTTGACCACCATGGCCGCATCGGCATTTTTCAGAATGGCCGCATCTTCAGACGAGCTTATCCTGTCAGGGCCAAAATTCGCGTTGTCGCCGATGTCGCTTACCATGACGTTTGCGCTGCCGTTTTCGCCGGGAAATTCAAACGACGTTGTAAACCCGTGCCTGCCGTTTGAGATCCTGAGCGTAACCTTGTCTCCAAACTTTGAAAAGACCTGCCTTAGCATGGCAGCTCCCATCTCGTCGGCTACAGTGAAGAGTGTAACCCTGACTCCAAGCTTTGCAAGGGCGTACGCCACATTGACGGCGTTGCCGCCCTTTATGTCTGAAGTTGGTATGCCCCGGATGCTTCCACCTCCGAATTTCGCCTTCTCCTCCAGCATGCTGCACAGTTTCTCCCTTGATTCCAGCCTGATGATGCGGTCCACGAAAAAGTCCGGCATTACCACAACTGAGCCAACTATGTGCAGCTGCCGCAGTTTTTCAATTATCACTTGAGCAAGTGTTGAGGTACGCTGTATTTGTTGTTTCTGATAAAATGGAAAAAAGGGGAAGTGGGCTTATTCCATTCCCATGCCGCCCATTCCACCCATGCCGCCCATACCGCCTGGCGGGCCGGCCGGTGCCTTGGACTTGCCTCCAGCTATCACATCGTCGATTCTCAGGATCATGGAAGCTACTTCGGTGGCAGACTTGATTATCTGCTGCTTGACGACGGCTGGTTCAAACACATTTTGTTTGTACATGTCAGCAACCGTCGTATTTCTACAGTCTACACCAGTCCACTTGGCGCCCTTGCTCTGCCTTGCACGAAGCTCAGTCATGGTGTCGATGGGGTCCATTCCTGCGTTCTCTGCAAGATTGAGCGGTATGGCATCCAGCGCGTCAGCGAATTTCTGGACCGCAAGCTGGGCTCTTCCTTCCTGGCTGCTGGCCCACTGCCTCAGCGCGTTGGCTATGTAGGCTTCTGGAGCTCCGCCGCCTGCAACTACAGCCGGCTTTTCAAGGACGTCCTTCATGACCATCAGGGCATCATGCAACGACCTGTCGGCCTCGTCAACGACCCTCTGTGAGCCTCCCCTTATCAGGATGCTGACTGACTTGGGGTTCTTGCAGCCTTCGATAAAGACCCACTTGTCTGTCTCCACCTTGCGTTCCTCTACCAGGTCTGCAGAACCAAGGTCCTTGGACGTCAGGTCATCCAGGTTGTTGACCATCCTTGCTCCAGTGGCGCGGGACATCTTGGTCATGTCGCTTTCCTTGACTCTTCTGACGGCAAGGATGCCGGCCTTGGCCAGGTAGTGCTGCGCAATGTCATCGATACCTTTCTGACACAGCAACACGTTGGCGTTTGCAGAGACGATCTTGTCGACCATGCTCTTGAGCATCCTGTTTTCCTCTTCCAAAAACATCTGCATCTGCTGCGGATCAGAAATGCGAATCTCTGCACTCATTTCCGTCTTTTCGATTTCGAGTGCAGAATTGATGAGCGCAATCTTGGCCTTTTCCACGCGTTTTGGCATGCCTGCATGGACGACTTCCTTGTCAAGCACAATCCCCTTGATGAGTTTTGTATCGCGCATGGAGCCACCGGCCTTCTTTTCCACCTTGATGTCGTCAAGATCGACCTTCAAGCCTTCGTCGGATTTTTCAGCTACCTGCTTGGTGGCCTCTACTACTATCTCGCCAAGCCAGGGGCTGTCCTCGGAGACCAGCTTGGAATCCATGGTGGTTCTTGCAACCTTTATGAGCATGTCTTTGTCTGAAACATCGACGTCTATTGCAATCTTTTCTAGCAGCTTCAGCGCCTGTTCGGCTGCGGCGTTGTAGCCGTCTACTATGACAGATGGGTGGACGTTCTTGTTGATCAAATCCTCGGCGTTTTCCAGCAAAGCGCCGGCAAAGACTACCGACGATGTTGTACCGTCGCCGACTTCATTGTCGACGGACTTGGCAACCTCTACCATCATCTTGGCCGCCGGGTGCTGGACATCTATCTCCTTGAGAATGGTAGCGCCATCGTTGGTGATGGTGACATCACCAAGGGAGTCTACCAGCATCTTGTCCATGCCCCTTGGGCCTAGGCTGGTCTTGACGATCTCTGCGACAAGCTTTGCCGCCATGATGTTATTTTTCTGGGCTTCCTTACCCTTGTTCTCTTTAGTGCCTTCCCTCAGAATTAAAACTGGCATACCGCCAGCAGTTGTTTGAATTGACGCCATGTCTACTATACACCTTTATAGAATAATCATTGTTTTCCAAAATCTCTTATATGTTTTTCATCGCTAGCTGTCTTTGTTTCTCTTCAAACTTTGCCCTGAACTTTGGGACGTTGATGACAAACCTCTCATGCCTGCCCTCGCCTATCTTTTCTAGGCCATCGTGAGCCTCGACGTCAAACATAACACGCCTGCCGTCTATAGAAACAACCCTGGCCTTGAGGAAAACCTCTGCGCCGACCGGCGTGGCAGCAAGATGCTTGACATCCACAATGGTCCCGACAGAGTCCCAATCAGCTTCAGGTATGGCCTGCTCCTTGAGCAAGAGCCGACAGGTCTCTTCCATCTCAAGTATCATGGCCGGGGTGGAAAGGACATTTTCGCCCTCCCAGAGAAAGCTTGTTGTCTGGTTTTTATCTACAGTTATCGTCCTTTCTTTCGTCGCACCGGCCTTGAGGCTGGAAAGGTCTATGCCCATAATACTGTCTAGACTAAGGATGTTTTTATTTCTTCGAGAACTTGTGTCGCCGGACATCCATTTTTCTCTCGTTCTCCTCCCTGACATGGTGGAGCCTGTCCTTTTCATGCAGGAAAAGCTTGCCGCATTCGCTGCATTTTACGATATGCTGCTTGTGGGCATCGTGCGCGTGTTGGACCATCTCCTCGTAGCTGGGAAATACCGCATGACAGTTCTCGCATTCGCGCTTTTCACTATGGAAAAGTTTCATACCGGATTATCTATAGCGGACGCTATAAAGCTGACGAAAAAGAAAAAGTAGCGACCCAGTCTACTTGCTGCGCCTCATACCGGACGCAATAGCATAGGCCAAGCCAACGATCAGGCCAAATGCCAGCGGAATCCAAACTGGGAATGCTGCAGCGTCGATTGTCTCTATCAGTGCATTGAACATGGCAAAAGGTTATTTCTACAAGTATATTAGATTTTCTATAGCCGTCCTTCTCAGTTGTCTGAAACAAGGCCTGATATACATTAAATTACCCCGTTGGAATTTCTGTGCTGTATGAAGATGGAGAAGGAGATGCGCAAATTCTGCCCCAAGTGCAAAACCCATACGGTGCACGCCGTGGCTCTGTACAAGAAGGGCAAGGATAGGCCAGTGGCAGAAGGCGCTCGTAGGCACGCTGAGGATAAGAAGGGTTACGGCGGCCAGAAATTCCCGGAGCTTAAAAGGACTGCCAAGACCACGAAGAAGATGACTTTGCGCTATACCTGTAAGACCTGCCAGAGAAAGACCATGAAGGAAGGATTAAGAATTCGCAAGTTGGAGATTTGATATGAAGCGAGAAAACACTCTTGTTCCAAAACCCCGCAGCCACTTTGTTTCTGTTCAGTGCGAAAAGTGTGGCGAAAAGACCACGGTTTTCACCCACACCACTACAAACATCAACTGCAAGGCATGCGGCGAACCAATAGCAGAGCGATCCGGCTCCAAGGCCAAGATCCTAGGCAAGCTCTTAGGAACGCTGGATCAATAGCCTTTCGGCCAGCTCTTTTTCCTCTTTTGTATTGACATTTACTGCTATCTCTGGAATATTCATCTTGATGTAATGCTCTTCCATGTAATCGGCAATCCTTGCGGTGTCAAAGACCGTGATGCCTGAATGGCAATAGCCGGATTCCAAAAGGACGCTGGGTTTAACGCCCATCTTTTCGACAAACTTCTTTTCTACGACGATCGAAACCGCAGGGTATGCCGGCTTTTGCAAAACGTCAACGATGTCGCTGACAACGCGCGGCGTCAAAAGGGGCAAGTCTGCCGGCACAACAAAAACTCTCTCCGGCGCAAGCTTTGAAAGCAGAAATGACAGGTCATCAGAATAGCCGTGGCCTGCCGTATCGATTACTTCCACGCCAGTCGACAAGGCAAACTGGCGGGTCTTTGGTGTGTTGGGTGATACGACTGCCACTATCCTGCTGAACTTGCCAGAATCTTTCAAGGCCAGCAGGACGCGTTCAATGAAAGTCTTGCCTGCCAGCTGCAACAGCGGCTTTTCAACTCCGGCATTCATGCGGCTTCCAACACCGCCGCACATCACTGCAGCTATCAAAGCATCACCGATGACATGACGATAAGAGACGCCAGCCGCGTGATCTCGTTGGACGCTCCAAGAACGTCGCCGGAAATGCCGCCAAAGCTTTTGCTGGAAACCGCCTTCATAAGGGCGGCCAGTGCAATAGAGACTGCAAGCGCAACCATGCCGACGTAGCCTGCGGCAAACCAGACTGCCGGGAGCATGATTGCCGTCGCGGCAAGCATCTTGCGCCGGTCCTTCATGGAAGCCGTAAAGGGGGAGCTGAAACCCTCCCAGGCAGATATCCCGCGATGGGTTATCAAGACCATGATGTATTTTGCAATGACTTCTGCTGCAATTATGCTGGTAAAAATCCGAAGCGGTGAACCAAAGCCTGTGTTGAACACGATTATCATGCCGGCAAAGTACATAACCAGAGTCGCCACGCCGGCAGAGCCAACAGCAGGATCAAGCATGGCCTTGCGCTTGGATTCCTTGTCGCCTTTAGCCATTAGGCCATCAGCAAAATCAGCAAGGGCATCGGTGTGATGAACGCCGGTGATTATGACCAGGGCTCCGGTAACCAGCAGCCCCACCAGCAGGGGGTGCAGGAAATATGAAATCCCAAAGGCCATCGCGCCCACCATAAGGCCGATGACTGCCCCGGCAACCGGGAACAGGTACATGTTCCTGGCAACATAGTAGATGTCATGGCTTTCCTTGCCTGCCGGCAGTATGGTCAGAAATGCAAGGATCGACCGGACCGGCTTAAGTAATGCCAAACAAAAACCTCCACCATCCTGCCAGATATAAAAATGACATTACCGGCGCCGAAAAGGCAAGGCAGAACAGGGCCGTGGTCAGCTTCATTATGGATATGGCCGTCCTGCATTTTTCCAGCGATGCCTGTTCCTGTTCATCGCCCAGCCTGTAGTGCCCTATTTTCTCAAGCCTGATGCGTAGCGCTCCGGCCATGGTGGCCATGGGGTACCCCGCGTTGGGGCTAAACGTCTTGTTGTGGTCGCGCTGCAGCATCTGAAGCGAGTTTTTCCAATCTGCCCCCAGAATCTTTGCGGAAACTACCATCAGAAAGGCGGTTATCCTCGCAGGTACATAGTTCGCAGCAGTGTCAAGCTTGGCGGACATCCAGCCTATGTTCCTGTAGTAATCCTCCTTGTAACCGACCATCGAGTCCAGAGTGTTGATGGTTCTGTAGGCAAACGCGCCGGCCGGGCCAAGAAGCGAGTAATAGAATATCGGGCCGGTTATGCCGTCAACCGTGCTCTCGCTGACACATTCTATGGTGGCCGAAAGTACGTGCTGCCTATCCAGATCGTCGGTCTTTCTCCTCACTATCATGGAGAGGTTCTGCCTTGCGCCGGGCAGGTCGCCTTTTTCCAGGCAGGCCAGAATCGCATTGGCATGGCTTTCCATGCCCCTGATGGCGATAGTTATTTTCAGCAGCACAGCGGAAAAGACAACCAGCGCCGCCATGCCTGCAAGATAAAAGCTTGCCATGGCCGCAAGGTGCACGGCAATCCCGACCAGGGAAACCAGCAGGACCGCAAACAGTATCCCCTTGAAAAGCTCTGCTGTCATGGACACTGACTTTAGCCGCGGCACGAAAAACCCTATGACTCTGCCAAGCCAGGCCACCGGATGGTACCTGTTGGGCGGGTCTCCCAGCCAGTCAAGTCCAACCGCGCCAGCAAGAGCGATAATCAGGGATAGCATTACAGCCCGACGACCCCGGTTAGCCTTCCTACGTCGACACTTTCTTTTATTGCCTTTGCAAGCAGGTCAACCTGCCAGTCCCATGACTCTCTGGGCAGTTCATCTTTCTTGCCGCCCATGCCAGTGAGGGAGTCTTCCTCCGGCAGATTGAAATCGATTTTGGGAATCACTCCAAGGATCTTCTTTTTCGTCATCTGCTGGGTGACTTTTATCGCAGGTTCCAGCAACGTTTCGTCGCCCCTGAACTTGTTTATCAGAAACCCCTTGACAAAGCTCCTGTGCTTGGCCTTCAGCAGCTGCATGGTTCCCACGATGCTGGCAAAGCAGCCGCCCCTTTCAATGTCTGCCACGATTATCACGGGAATCTTTAATTTCTCTGCCAGGAGCATGTTTGCAATATCGTATTTTGCGATGTTGACCTCTGCCGGCGACCCTGCACCCTCGATAACCACTACATCGTTTTCCTTTCGAAGGCCGTTCAGGGATTCAAGTGCCAGCGGAAAGCCACGCTGGATGACGAACTTTTCATAGTACTCCCTGGCGTGCATGTCTGCGTAGAATCTGCCGTTTACAAACACCGTGCTCCGGTAATCGCCAAGGGGCTTGAGCAGAATCGGGTTCATCCTCGAGTCCGGGTCTTTTCTTGCAGCTACGGCCTGTATCGCCTGCGCAAGGGCCAGCTTTGAGCCGTCATCGGTCTCGTAGAGCTTGGAAGACATGTTCTGTGCCTTGAAGGGGGCAACCCTGTATCCGCTGTCTGCAAGCAGCCTGCAGAGGCCGGCTACCATCGTGCTCTTGCCGGAGCCCGATGACGTGCCCTGAATCATCAGCAGCTTTGCATTCCTACCTGCCATGGTAGACCGTCTCCAACGCCTTGAGCAGAAGCAGGTTTTCCCTGCGGGTTCGGACTGCAACCCTTATGTGCTGCGACCCCATTCCAGTAAAGGTGCTGCAGTCCCTCACCAGGACCCCTGCCTTTTTCAGAAGCATATCGCGCAGCTTTGTTGAATCTCTGTCTTTTAGCCTAACCAGAAAGTAGTTTGCATCGGATCTTAACGGTACGAACGACTCCATCTTGCTTATCCTGTCGTAGAGAAACTGCCTTTCCTTTTTGATGACGGCCCTTGCCCTTGCAACGTGTCTTGCGTCTGATAGCGCAGCTACCGCCGCAGCCTGCGCAAGGCCATTCACGTTCCACGGTATCCTTTTTTCGGACAGCTTTGAAACAAGCTGGGGGCTTGAAACGCTGTATCCTACTCGCAGACCGGCCATGCCGAAGGATTTGGTCAGCGACCTCAGGATAAGGAGGTTGTCAAATTCATCTATCCTCCCGATCATGGTGTTGGCCGCAGGATCGTCTGTGAGCTCGATAAAGCACTCGTCCAGCAGAATTTTTGTCGAGCTGTCAACATTCTCGACTATCTTACTTACGGTATCTGACAGCATCCCTGTGGGGTTGTTTGGGTTGCAAAGAAAGACCGCGTCCGCGCCCCTGGCCTTCTCGATCAATAAATCGGCGTCCAGCTCAAAGCCGTCTTTGAGGGGGATAAACGTGACATCGGCCCCGGCCCTGTACGAGGCAAGCTCGTACTCGCAGAACGTGGGCGCGGCGATTACAACCCGCTTTGCCGCAAACGTCTGGGCAAACCAGTAAATGATCTCCACGGCGCCGTTGCCGACGGCCAGCTGGCTGGACTCGACGCCCAGGTATCTTGACAGGCCTGCCTTGAGATCTCTGCATTCTGGATCCGGATAGACTGGAGCCAGTCTGCCTGCGTTCTTTTTTATCGCCTCAATTGCTGCTTTGGGCGCTCCAAGGGGGTTGACGCTGGAACTGCAATCGACTTTGACCAGCCGGTGGTCCACCGAGTAAATGCCGCCATGGGAGCAGGCATTCCTGTTCATGATAGCAGTCGATCCAGTCTCCAAGGTAGATCCTCATTACCTTGAACTGTATTTAGAATATGCGCATTTGCAAAAACGATTATTAGTTGCATTACGGCAAAAAATCCTTCGTATGCTAAAGGTAGCGGTGATTGGAGCCACGGGCGCTGTAGGCCAGGAATTCGTTGTGGCCCTGAACAAGCACAAGTGGTTTGAACTGAAACAGGTTGCAGCCTCAGAGAGATCGGCAGGCAAAAAGTACGTAGATGCCATCAGAGACCCCAGTTCTGGCATCCTGAGATGGCATAACCGCGAGAGTGTACCAGAATACGTCAAGGACATGGTAGTAAGCAAGGTTGATGACATCAAGCCGGAGAACTTTGACCTCATCTTTACCGCGCTGGAGTCAGACGATGCCAAGATAGTAGAACCCCGGTTTGCCAAGACCACGCCGGTCATCAGCACCGCTGCCGCATTTCGATACGAGGCTGACGTGCCCATACTGATACCCGGCATAAACGACGATCACGCTGATCTTCTTAACGTGCAAAGAAAGAACCGGGGCTGGAAAGGGTTCATTGCCCCGCTGCCAAACTGCACGACAACCGGGATGGCCATCACGCTAAAGCCCATACTCGACAAGTACGGAATCGAGAAGGTCTTGATGACCTCTATGCAGGCGCTGTCCGGCGCTGGACGGTCTCCGGGTGTTATTGCCCTTGATATCATGGACAATGTGATTCCTTACATCCCCAAGGAAGAGGAGAAGGTCCAAGTCGAGGCAAAGAAGATCCTCGGCGACATGAACAAGAGTTCCATCGTTCCAGCGGACTTTAGGGTCAGCTGTACCTGCACAAGGGTCCCTGTTCTGGACGGCCACACAGAGACGGTATTCGTAGAGACAAGCAAGGCCGCCGAACCGGACGACGTTAAAAAGGAGATGCTCAAGTTCTCAAAGAACGTGTCGATAAGCAAGCTGCCGACGGCGCCCAAGGATTACATCGTTGTCCACGATGACCCGACAAGGCCGCAGCCCAGAATAGACAGGGAGCTGAACGATGGCATGACTACCGTGGTGGGGAGGCTACGCAAGGACACGGCGTTTGACAACGGCATCAAGTACGTGCTGCTGTCCCACAACGAGAAGATGGGATCAGCCAAGGGCGCGGTGCTGCTTGCAGAGCTGCTAAAAGACCAAGAGATTCTGTAGGCAACCCCTCTCTCTTCCTGGGAATTAGCAAGTTTATTGCATCACATGCCCATCATGCTTCTTCTTGTAAAATATTGAATTACGGCATGGTTTAGCACTAGTTTATACATTTATTAACACCCAGTATCTTAAGATGTAACTGGCTTTCCATGGGAAAGATTGATGATCTGGATGTAAAAATTTTAAGCGAATTGGCCAAGGATGCTAGCATTTCTGTACCAAAGCTTTCAAAGAAAATTAATGTCAACGCATCGGTAGTTTACAGCAGGATAAAGCGGCTCGTCAAAAGGGGCCTGATAAAGAAATTCACCATAGTGATAAACGACGAGGCCCTGGGCTTCAATGTCAAGGCGCTCACAGGGATCAACATGGATTCCAAGCTTCGAGATAACGTCCTCAACGAGCTCTTCAAGATACCGGAGGTTCGCGAGGTCTCTGAAGTCACCGGCAGGTTTGACATCCTGGTTACCATGAACGCCCATTCCCTGGACGAGATGCACCAGCTTATCTCAGAAAAGATAGGCCGGATAGAGGGAATCCAGAAGACGGAAACGTTCATTGAAATGAGAAAGACGGTCCGGGAGCTGGCCTATCCGCCGTCCATATCCAAGTAAATTTTAAGATATAAATAACATCAGTGTCCCCTCTATGACAGATCTCGATCACTTGGACACGGTTCACCAGATCTCTTTTGGCAGCAGGATAAAGAATTACTATGAGGTTACAAAGCCCAAGATCTGGTACCTTCTTGTCTTCACGGCCTTTGGTGCAGCACTTACCGCCTCGTTCCTGTTTGACAAGCCGCTGGATCCATTGACCTGGGTGCTGCTGATAGGTGGCGTTGCGGCCGGTTCGGCGGCAGCCGATACACTTACTGGCTACAATGACCGGGACATCGACGCCATAATGGACCGGACCAAAGGAAGGCCCATCCCTTCGGGGCGTATAACGCCACGAAACGCCTTCATTTTCGGCGTCACTCTTGCAGCCATATCCCTTGTCTGCGCATGGTTCATCAATCCTCTGGCTTTCGGTCTGATGGCCTTTGGGCTTTTTGACAACATCATTGTCTACAGCAAGTGGCTCAAGCGGCGCAGCCAGTCCAACATAATCCTGGGCGGCTTTTCCGGGGGAGCGCCGGCCCTGATAGGCTATGTGGCAGTCACGACGCAGAACATAGAGATCGGGCTTGTAATGGCCGGCCTTGTCTTCCTATGGATACCGACCCATATCTGGAGCCTTGCTCTGCACGTCAAGAAGGACTACAACAAGGCTCAGGTCCCGATGCTGCCGGTAGTCTCAAGCGAAATGACATCGGTGCGGGTAATAGCCGGCACAACCCTGATGATGGTGGTGTTCAGCGTCCTGCCGTTCTTCTTCAACCAGTTCGGGCTCATCTACCTTGCCACGGCCGGGGTATTTGGAGCTGCGATGATAGCCATGTCCGTCTGGCTGCTGGTCAAGCCAAGCGAAAAAGCTTCATGGACCGTGTTCAAATTCTCAAGCCCGTACCTGACGGCGCTGTTCATCGCCTTCATGGTGGACGCCTACTTCAAGCCGCCGATGTAGGCTTTTTCGCATTCGTAGAGTATCCTTGCAATGACAACGTGGCTTTCCAGCCCCATTTCATCTATAGAATAGGTGAAGTTGAACAATTTCGCAATCTTTTCGGAAAAGTGGCCCCTTGGAAAGCCGCCGACCACGTACACACAGTGTTCAGCATCCAGATTCTTTCTGACAACCTTCTCCGCATCTGCCTGAACGCCTGCAGTTGAAAGGCCGATGACCCTGCCGGGGCCTACCTCCTGCAGTAGCTGTTCAAAGCTGCAGTCCCGCATCCTGAGCAGCACAGCATCCTCGTTTGCTACCTCCTTGTCTTGAAACAGCTTTACCATCAGGCCTTCGAATCGGAAATATGACTTTGGGATCCTCAGCTGGCCGGCTACTTCTATCACCTTGTCGCCGGCAGTATGCACGTAAACGTTCAGCATGCCCTTCATGAAAAGCGGCGTTGAAAGCGCTTCAAGCATGGCAAAATGCACCAGATCTGGCCTTCCACGTTTCCAGCTTTCTTTGAGGCCTTTCATGGCTGCATGATGGTAGCTTCTGTCCAGGAGCGTCTCTGAAGCCTTGAGGTCAAGCTTTCTTGCATGGTTTATCACGGAGGGGTGCCGCACAATCTCGTTTGGGACCGTTTCAAGCGCGGCCTCTGCAATGATAAGGGTGATTCTTGTCGTAACGGCCATTTACTTGACGACCTTATATTAAGAACTGCCAGCTTGGTTTATCAGACAGGCGCTGCCAATTCCAGATGTTGAAGGGAAAGCAGCGTGCAAAGGAAATAGCCAGAGAGCGTGTTGACATCCTTCTGGATATAGCCTTGCATGAAAAAGACCAGGAGCTTGCAGACCGCCAGGCCGTCGTGGCAAAAAGGATGGTCCTGCGGCATCGGATCAAGCTTCCCTATGACCTGAAGCAGCTGTACTGCAAGCATTGCAAAGCGTTCATAGTACCAGGCAGGACGGCGCGAATACGCACGGGGCGGTCTTGCGCAAAGGCCATCAGGATCACCTGCCTCAGGTGCGGCCACACATACCGGAAAATAATAGCCAAGCCGCAGAATAAGGATTTATAAGGGCATTTACAAACTTTTGAAACAAATGGCTAAAGTTTATGATGTTCCGGCTGACGAGCTGATAGCCCAGCTTGCTGACCAGCTCAAGAAGGACAAGAAGATAGAGCCCCCAGCGTGGTCGGCGTTTGTCAAGACTGGCTCGCATGCCGAAAAGATTCCCCAGAATAAAGACTGGTGGTACATCAGGTGCGCTTCTCTGCTAAGGAAGATTTACATTCACGGTCCCATCGGCATCTCAGACCTGAAAGTTGCGTACGGCGGAAGAAAGCAGATAGGTTACAACCTGGCACACCACAAAGATGCAGGTGGAGCCATCATAAGGCATGCCCTGCAGCAGCTTGAAGCCGCCGGCTACATTACAAAGGTCCCGACCAAGGGAAGGACCATCACCAGCGAAGGTATGAAGAAACTGGACAGGCTTGCTACAGAAATACACAAAGAGCTGATCAAGACCGTTCCGGCTATACAACGCTACGCGTAGTATGTCATACCCGCAACCACAACAACCAAACGACGAAGAAGCAAGACGGCGAGAAGCCGAGGCTGCAGCCATGAGGCAGCGCATTTTGCAGTCGCTGCTGGATCCGCAGGCGCGCCAGCGTCTTACCAACATCCGCCTGGTCAAACCGGAGCTGGCCATGGCCGTTGAGAACTATTTGATAAACGCCGCCTCTACGGGCCGGCTCAACAGGGCCTTGACCGACGAGGAATTAAAGCAGATACTTTTGAGCATTCAGCAGCCAAAAAAAGAATTCAAGTTCGACCGACGCTAGTAAATACCGAACTTTTCATAAAAGGCTGGTTATGAGTTAACTATATTAAGTCAGCACAGCGCCTTTGCATCTAATGAAAGCAGCAGTATTCAGGGAGTATAACAAAGATCCTACAAAGGTAGTCAAGATTGAAGATATCGACGTTCCCAAGATAAAGCCTAATGAAGTCCTGATCAAGGTCGAGTCAGCCGCTTACAATTACAATGACCTCTGGGCCATCTGGGGAGACCCCATAAAAACACCATTGCCGCACATTTCCGGTAGCGACGTAGCTGGAACCGTGGTTGAAGTTGGATCCGATGTCACCAAGCTGAAGGTCGGCGACAGAGTGGCCTCGCACTCAAACATGAGCTGCAGGGTCTGCGACGCGTGCACCTCCGGCAGGGAGTACGACTGCAACGACCGGTCCATCTGGGGATTCCAGACCGGCCCGCTGTGGGGCGGCTTCTCCCAGTACACACACCTGCCAGAAGTCAACGTCGTCAAAATTGCTGACAACGTATCCTTTGACAGTGCAGCCGCGGTCTCGATGGTCGGCATGACCTCGTGGCACATGCTTGTCGGCCGCGCCAAGATAAGGCCGGGCCAGCTGGTCCTCATCATGGGCGGCGGTTCCGGAGTCGGCATGGTGGGCATCCAGATTGCAAAGCTTTACAACTGCACCGTCATCGCGACCGCCGGCAACCAGGACAAGATGGACAAGTGCCTCCAGCTTGGAGCCGACTATGTCGTCAACCACAGGGAAGCCGACTGGTACAAGAAGGTACGTGAAATCAACAAGAAATTAGGACAGTCCGGCATCGACGTGGTCTTTGAGCACATCGGCAAATCCGTGTTCCCGCAAGAAGTTGGGCTGCTCAAGATGGGCGGAACGCTGGTAGCTACAGGTGCAACCACCGGCTACGATTCTACCCTTGACCTCAGGTACCTGTTCTTCAAGGGAACCAACCTGCTTGGCTCGACGCAGGGAACCAAGGCTGAACTTGAAGACGTGATGTACTGGGTCAGCAAGGGCAAGATAAAGCCCGTCATCGATACCGTACTGCCTTTCAGTGACATGGTAAAGGGCCATGTAATGATGGCAGAGGCGCAGCAGTTCGGCAAGATTCTCACCACGCCACAGAAGCTGTAACGACAACCTTTTACCCTCTCTTTTTCTCTTTTTGAAATGATGTTCAGAAGCCTGATCTTCGTTCCGGGTAACAGCACACGATTTATCGAGAAGGCAAAGACGCTGTCTGCCGACATTGTCTGCTTTGACCTTGAAGATTCGGTCCCGGCAAAAGAAAAGGACGCCGCAAGAAAGATAATCGCAGACGCGCTTGCAAAAAGGGCGGACTACAAAAGACCTGTTTACGTCAGGACCAACTCGCCGGAATCCGGGCTGGTGCAACAGGACTTGATGGCCATAGTCCAGCAGGGCATCGACGGCATAGTCGTCCCAAAGGTAAACGATGCTGATGAAGTATCTGAAATAACAAAGGTCCTGTCATCCCTTGAGGCAGAAAGAAGGATTGAAAAGCTGGCGCTGATTCCGTCCATCGAGACTGCAAGGGGCGTCGTCAACGCGTATTCCATAGCCAGCGCGGACGACCGGATAAACGCGCTTGTCTTCGGGGTTTTTGATTTTCTCCATGACATGAAGATGGATTACGATGAAAACGATGACGCCGGCTACGCCTATGCCCGTGCAAAGATACCGGTTGATGCAAGGGCAGCCGGCGTTCACGCCATAGACGCCATATGGCAGAAAATCGACGATATGGACGGGCTTGTCAAGGATGCAACCGCCGCAAAGCAGCTTGGATATTCAGGAAAAAGCATCATCCATCCAAACCAGATAGAGCCGGTCCACCGGGTCTTTCTGCCCACAAAAAGCGAGATCGAATGGGCAAAAAAAGTGGTTGCAGCTCTAGGCGAGGCCATGGAGAAAGGCGGCGGTAAGGGCGCGATAAGGCTGGAAGGCCGGATGATAGACGCCGTGCATTACAAGCAGGCAAAAACAATACTGGATGCTGCCAAAGACGTCTAGCGCAGCACCAGCTTTTTGATGAAGATTATTCCTGCATAGTAGGGGATGTTGTAAAGTGCTGCCAGCGCAGCCACATGCGGGCCGAAAAACTGGGAGGCAAACACCGCAACCAGAGTATTGTTCACATAAGTCATGGATATCAGTCCTGCCGTCCTCTCACTTCTGTTGATGGAGCTGACAAAGCCTGCAAAACCAAATGCGGCAAAGCAAAGGACAGTAACCAGTATTGTCTGCAAAAGGAATTCCTGGTCTGCAAAAAAGTAGCCAGACAACCCGGCGAACATCCCGAAATTGATGAGCACCACAAAGACTATCGACAGCATAAACGAGTTCTTGTGAGCAAAATCCGAAGCTTTTGGAAGGTGTTTTCTGGTAAGCCAGGATGCAGCAAGCGGCAGGAACAACGCGGCTGACAAAAGCACGATCATGTGAAGCAACGGTATATCAAACTCCGATCCAGCCAGCACGTAGACTAGCGTCGGCAGGACGAAGGGCACTGCAAGCGACGTTGTGATTATCATTCCAACGATCAAGGGAAGCCTTCCTCCAACGATGTTTACGACAAACGGCGCGCCAAGGCCGGTGGAAATTCCGGAGAGCAGCAGCACTGGAAGCGCAAAGGGCCTGTAGACAACATAGGCCAGGGCGTACATGGCCAGCGGAAGTACCAGCAGTTTCACAAACGACAGCACGGCCAGCTGCCTTGGTCTTGCAAATGTGGATACGATGTCCGATGCCTCAAGCTTGATCAGGTTCAAGAACAATAGCGCACCAAGCCATACCAGAAGGTACGGCTCAATTATCAAGCCGACAGAGGGTACAAGCACGCCGGCGGATATGGAGCCGGCTATGGCAACGGCAAGTATTGCGTCCTTATTCTGACGCAAGCTCTTTCAGCTGCTCTATCTTTTCCCTGACAAGGTCGAAACCCTGCTGCCAGAACTCTTGTTTTGAAATATCCACGCCGGCTTCGGCTAAAAGCTCTTCAGGCTTTCTTGAGCCTCCCGCAGCAAGTATCTTTAGGTATTTGGGCACAAACGACTTGCCATCAAGCTCGTACTGCCGGTAAAGCGAGAGCACCAGCAGGTTGCCAAACGAGTACGCGTAGCAGTAAAACGGCGTGTGATAAAAGTGTGGTATGTACGTCCATTCCCACTGAAACTCTGGCGCGACAGCAACAGAGCTGCCGAACTGCTCCTTCAGGTTGTCCGTGTATATCTGCGAAATCTGGTCGATGGTGACATTTTGCTCGCCGATGGCCTTGTGGGCGTCGATCTCAAAGAGCGTGAAAAATGCCTGCCGCATTATGGTTGCGTACATGTCGTCTATCTGTTCGGCCAGCAGCAACTGCCGCTCCTTCTTGGCCATCCTTTCGGCCAGACGCTCGTTTAACAGCATTTCTGCAAACACAGACGCGGTCTCTGCCAGCGGCAGCGGGGCATGGGATACCATTATCGGCAGATCGGAAGCAAGCATGCTGTGTATTGCATGCCCGAATTCATGGGCCAGCGTTGAAACGTCCCTTGTCCTTCCGTCAAAATTCAACAGCACGTACGGCGTTATGCTGGGCGTGACGGTGTGACAAAATGCGCCGCCGCGCTTGCCCTTCCTTATTTCCGAGTCGACGTGCCGCTCGTTAAAAACGCGCTCGGCCAGCTCCCGTACCTGCAGGTCAAAGTCATTAAAAGTATCAAGGACGTTTTGAACCGCCTTGCCGTAGGTGAACCTTCTGGAACCGGCCTTGGTGGGGAGCGGCGCATACAGGTCGTAGCGGCGGAGTTTTTTGACTCCAAGCATCTTGGCTTTTTCGCGGAAATATTCCTGAAAGACAGCGTTGTTTTTCCTGCAGACGGCAAGCAGTGCCTCCACGGTGGAATCCTCCAGATCGTTGGCCACGTTCCGTACGGATATGGGTGCAGCATAGCCGCGCATGGAGATCCCCTCGTTCCTCCATTCCAGCACGATGTTCTGATAGATATCACCAAGAACGCCGCTGTTCTTTTTGTAAACATCAAACAATGCCTTGTAAGCGGCTTCCCTTTCTTCTGGCCTGGAGCTTCTTACAAGGGACAGCAATTTTTCCTTGTTGTAAAACTTTTTAACAAGATATTTTCTGCCGCGTCTGACCTTCATTTCAAATTCAAAACCGCTGGCCATCTTGTCGTAGATCTTGACCAGCGCGCCGGTTCCAGTAACCTCAAGGGTGTTGATTATCTTTTCTTCGGGCTCGCTAAGGGAATACTTTGCCAGCCGTCGTTTGTGCTTCAGATATTCCCTGTATACGGCAGGAACGGCATTTATCAGACGATCGGCATTTGCATCATCCAGCGCTTTCTTGAACCAGAGGTCAAAGAAGATCAATCGATTTCCAATGTCTGCGGCAGTCTTCTCCATCCTGGTGACAAGAGCCGACGCCTCGTTGGACGAGGTATTGGCATAATAACGCAGGTGGGCGTACCCGCTGGCTATGCTGACCTTCTCATAGATATCCTCGGTGGCGTGAAGCATGCTTTCAAAATCTGCTGCAGAAATCTCTGGCTTTAGCTTGCTCTTGCCGGACTCAAAACTGCCAACCTTGTTTTCAATAGAGTCCAGAAACCGCTTGAAATCATCACTTGCCGGGTCTCTGACCAAGCCGGAAAGATCCCAGGCTCCCGCCTTGAGGGTGACGTAGCTCATCCATCTGGCATAAACAAGTCCCGTTCAAATACGTAACTGATGCTCACTTTGTTCAATTTAGTTTACACGATTACTATAGAATATTGGCGTGTTCCTTAAATAATTGAACTGCAAATAGAGGTTACTCGCATTTGCGAGTTTCAGCATGGGAATAGGCGAGCAATATGCACGTATCGGGGACGAAATTTGGCCCGCGATGGCATGCATGATAATGCCTATCCTCACGTGCTGTCAATTTTTGCAATCTAGTGCCAGCTACATTAATGACACGCTGCACTGGATTAGATGCAGATTGCTGTACCACGTCACAGTAAGATTCAGCTCTGATGGCAAGATCGCCGTTGACGGAAATGAAATCACAGTTTCAATCAAGTCCCGCCCAGAACGGGGCAAGGCCAACACGGAGTTGATAAAAAAGCTTTCAAAGCATTTCAGCGTGCCAGAAGGCAACGTCAGGATAATTTCCGGACTGACATCAAGAAAAAAGATGGTAGAGATCTTGTGATCTGTAAAAAAGGTGGGAGGTGCTGCCTCAGACCTCTACGAACGGGCAGTTCACCACGACGCCGGCGATGTCTGTTGCAAGTTCGCCTTGCCCGGCTGCCGACGAGATGCTCTGGGCAGTCATCAGGAATTTGGCTTGACTTGCGTCTTTCCAGGTGGTGGCAAGTATTCTCCATAACGGGCTGTAAGCATCGTCGCCTACATTGCTTCCAGCTATGCTGGCCTGGAATCCCATCGGACCGGTGCCAGGTATGCCGTTTGTGAATACCCACAAGTCAGACGAAGCGCTTGTAAACAATGCCTTGCCTGTCTTTTCCACATACACTACGCCCAGCGCATCTGCAACTTCCTTTACAGAAGCGTCAGTGGCGATATAGTAGATGGTGGAGCCATCCGGAGCAAATCCCCTGTGAGCCACGAAGGTCGCCTGCATCTTGTCCGTGTCAATGTTCAGGACCTGTCCGCCGCCATACGGCGTGTCGTCAGCCAGATTCTTGTTCTCTCTAACCGCTAGCGAGCCGCCTTCCCACTGCACGAAGGGGCAGTTAACCACCATGTCCGTCGGGGTTATCTTGACCTCGCCGGCGCTGGATGCATCAAGGATCTCTTTTTCTGACCTGAGCTCCCTTGGCGTTACGCCGTCCTGCCACTCTACTACATTTACGCGCCAGAGTGGGCTGTAGCGTGCATCACCTGGCTGCGAGTCGGCCACGTTGGGCTGGAAGCCAAGCGGACCGGGTCCCTCGATGCCGTTTGAGAAAGCGTATATGTTTGCCAGCGAATCGGCCGGTGCCTTGGTAAGGGATGGTGCAAATGCTACCCTAAAGCCGGTTAGTTCAGTTAGGTGGTCTGCCAGATCTTTGTGTGAGGCCTCTGTTGAGATGTAGAATACCTCGTGTCCATTTACAAAGCCCATGGTCAGCGGGATTGTCACCGGGACGTTAGTTCTGGTTAACTTGTGCTCCATCATTGCTCCTTCCATCATGGCTGCGCGTGATGGTGCCGCTATTCCGTAGATGGGTCCGTCACCAAAGTGTCCGTTGACACCTTCCGGGCCTATCGTGATGGCCAATACAGCATCGTTCACTACCTTGATGGTGACCGGTACGTTATGGACAGTGTCGTCGCTCATGGTGATGGTCACAGTTCCAGTTATGCTGTGAACGTTGTTTTCAATAGAGTAATCCTCCACTGAAAGCTCGGATATCTTGTGCATGTGCAGAGCCGTTCCATCCGGCTTGACCATGTTTATCTTTGCTATGAAGGAAATGCTGTCCTGAGAATTGATGCGCAGGACCCAGTAGCCTGACTGGATCCAGCCAGGCTGGCCGCTTTCAAGCTGGACGTTTGCAACCTGGCCCTTTAGAATCGTGGGCTTTTGTTCCATCATCATGGTGTTGTCAGACATCATACGGTCGCTTGTTGCAAACGCAACACCGGCGTTAGCAATTGGCGATGCTGATAAAACAAGCATAAAGGCCAGAGAAAAAACAACCGTTGTGCCTGCCGACCACATCGCCTTAGACTTGATGTCGTTGGTTCGCATTACCGGCGGGTTCTACTGCAAAAATAAAAAGCATTTATCCAGATGATATCCAAATCTGTTCCACATTGCAGATATAGTCAGGCCTCGCTGATCCTGTCCGTGCTTTTGGGTTTAAGAAGCGGGTTGCAGGCCCTGTCAGACCCGGCAAAGGCAAAGGTGCTTCAGCAGTTCTTCAAGACCGCTCCCGGGGAGTACGGACAGGGAGATGTCTTTATGGGAATTGCCGTCCCGCAATTACGGGCGATATCCCGGAAGTACAAGGACCTTTCACTGTCAGATATCCGGATACTGCTTTATTCCAAAATCCATGAGGAGCGGTTGGTTGCTCTATTGATCCTTGTCATGAAATACGAGAATGAACAAGATAAGGAAACCATCGTCAAATTCTACCTTGACAACATAAGGCAAGTAAACAACTGGGATCTGGTGGATCTTTCCGCGCCCAAGATCCTTGGTTTGTATCTGGTAAAGAAAGACAGATCGCTTCTGTACAGACTGGCGGCGTCTGACAGCCTCTGGAAAAGGAGGATCGCGATCCTTGCGACATACAGCTTTATTCGCAACAACGATTTTGAGGACACGATACAAATATCCAAGATCCTTCTGCACGACGATAACGATCTGATTCAAAAGGCCGTGGGCTGGATGCTTCGTGAAGTAGGCAAACGAGACATGGACCTGGAAGAAGAGTTTCTAAAGAGGCATTACAAAAAAATGAAGAGAACTGCGCTGAGGTACGCCGTTGAAAGATTCCCTGAAACAAGGAGACGCGCATATCTTGAGGGGAAGGTCTAATTTGCATTATACAGCAAAAGACCGCGTTATTTTTGAGGCGCAATGATATTTATGTAAGAACTGCCAATATTGGCCTGCAAGCCATTAATTTTATGCCATCATCTATGATAACTTTTCTAACGGATGCCAATGCCGATGAAGTGCAAAAGATCTCTTTGATGGTTGATCAGGCCAACCGGCTTGTAAACGATTACTTTGGTATTACGTCTGCTTTTGATGTTTTGATCTGTCGCGGATCCTGGGAGATGGAGGTCCAGATAATATCGCGGCGGGGTTTGTCTTCCAGCATGATGAATGGCAACAATCTGGTGGGATTAACCGACTATCGGCTTGGTGAGATCGTGATAAGGTTTGATGCAGCAAAGTTTGGCCATTACCTTCATGAGCTGATACATGGAATAATGAGCAAGTCCAACCCCCACCAGCTGAGAGAAGGGATGGCTTGGTACTTTACAGAAATACTGACAGAAAAGCACAGATACACCAAAGCCACTCCTCCGTTCTGGGCAGAAGACCTCTACATCAGGCCAGTAAGAAAGCTGGCAAGAATTCTGGGCGACGATTTCCTAAAAGACCTGGCCCTTGGAAATGCATCCCTAGAAATCGATTCATTGCCAAACGATGTACAAGATCTTTTCTTGCCGGAGGAATTATTTTATGAAAAGAAGCGTTACGGCCGTTAAGATGTAGAAAGTTTCTAATATCTAAATTATTAATTGAATTATTAGCCAGAATCGGTCGCATAATGTATCATAATTTTGCAAATTTATGTTGAAATGAGGAAAGAATAAGTAGTTCAGGAATAAGATAGTTTCAATGGAGTATATCGATTCTAGTGTTGTAGAGCAAATTGAAATGAAAATGATAAGACCCTCGCAATTTGCTATACGCGACAAATACCAGAAAAATGATCCTGACTTTGAGACTCTGGTAAATAGCATTCGCGAGCACGGTTTGCTGCAACCCATTCTTATTCGGCCGCTTACCACCGGCTTTGAAATTGTTGCAGGCCACCGGCGTTTTCAGGCCTGCAGGACCCTGCGATGGAGGTTTATCTCTGCCAAAATAAGGGAGATGTCCGACAAGCAGGCCTACGAGATCCAGCTTACCGAAAACATTCAGAGAAAGTCCATGGACCCGCTGGAGGAAGCGGAGGCCTTCCGAAGGTATGTGGTGGACTTTGGATGGGGCGGCGTAAGCGAGCTTGCCAAAAAAATCGGCAAAAGTGAAGAATATGTTTCACATCACATGCAGCTTCTAAAACTGCCGGATGAAATAAAGGACAAGATCACGAATAATTCCCTGAATGTCAGCCAAGCGATGGAGATCGCCCAGATACCGCAAGAAAAGCAGTCAATAATCGTTCATCACGTGATGAACGATAAACTGACGGTAAGGCAGATACGGGAATTAAAAAATGCCCTCAAAGAAGAAAAGGATCTTGAAGTAGTCGTCTATCCAAACACGCAAAAATCGCCGATCATAGCAAGAAAGACGTACCTTACGCTAAAGATTACACTGAGCAGGCTGGATGGCCTGATAAATGAAGTTCATACCACTGTCGAGCCGGATCAAAGGGCTGAAATAATCAACTTCCTTATGGGGATCCGGCTAAAGATTCATTCAATGATAGATGAAAGCATCAGATTCAGGAACAACAATACGAAAAAAGTCTGAGGGCTATCTGGGAAGGAACGGCGGTATCCATTCGTCGAGGAATTTCTTGTATTCCTTGTTTGTGTATGCAAGTGAGTGAAAAGACGGGTCTTTCATTGGTATAAAGTCGTAAACTTCGTAAGACTGGACAATGTCCCCAAACAGATTCCTGTAGATGTCGCTTTCCTCGTCGGCCATCTCTTCAGAGGGAAATGCTTGGACGCATATCCAGTCGTAACCGCCCCTTGTGCGACCGGAGAACAAAACGAACGGTGCATCAGCCAGATACTTCTTTAAACCTTCCAGTCTTTTTGGAAGGTGCTGGGACGTTCTGAATGTGACAAGGACGACCCTTATCACGCGGCGTCTTAATTTTCGCGTGTCAACAGATATCGTATAGCCTGTTATGACGCCGTCCTTTTCGAGTTTGGATATTCTTGATTCTATCTCCTCCTCGGTAAGGTTATGGCCGTATTCTTTTAGAAAATCCCAAATCTCAAGAATATCTTGCTTTGAGTTCTTACTCAGGGCCGATAAAATCAGCTCGTCGATGCTGTCAAGCATCAAGTACAGAATAAACGCCCTATGTTATAGATGTTTTCAGACAATTACCGAAATAGTTTTACCAATTTTCTTTGTCTTGCAGCTGAATTCTGCAATTTAATCTTAAATATGTCATCAAAGATCTAATCTAGATGATAGCTCTTTCCGAGGGCGTAGGGTACATTATACTTCTCGGAGTGGGGCTTGTCATGGCACTTACGGTGACCTCGCTTGTCAGGGTAGAGACAAAGTGGCTTGGCACCAAGAAGACCTTTGAATGGTTTTCAACAGCAGGAAGAAACGTCAAGGTGGGCCTGATAGCTTCGTCGGTTGTTTCCGCATGGACGTGGGCCGCAACTTTGCTGCAATCGTCCACTGTGGCCTACCAGTTTGGCATAAGCGGACCCTTCTGGTATGCAGCGGGGGCCAGCATCCAGGTGGTGCTTTTTGCAATCCTTGCCACAGAGCTAAAGAGGAAGGCGCCTTCCTCACACACTTTTCCGGAGATCATTTACGCCAGGTTCGGCAAGAATTCTCACAAGATCTTTCTTTTCTTTGCATTGATGACCAACACGGTCGTCACGGCCATGCTGGTCCTAGGCGGGGCAGCGGCGTTAAATTCGCTGACCGGCATAAACATCTACGTAGCAGCTTTTCTGATCCCGGTGGGGGTCATCATCTACACATTCTTTGGCGGCCTTAAGGCAACTTTTCTTGCCGAATACATGAACACAACCTTCCTCTTTGCTGTTGTTCTTGTCTTTGTTACAGTTGTATATTTCACCAACCCGCAAATCGGGGGTATTTCCGGCATGTTTGAAAAGCTGACCTCGGCGGCGGCATTAAAGCCGGTTGAGGGGAATTCTGCCGGTTCGTACCTTACGCTGGCTTCCACCGGAGCACTAATTTTTGGAATAATAAACATTGTCGGAAATTTTGGGACCGTCTTTGTCGATCAGGCATACTGGCAAAGGGCCATTGCTGCAGGAACGCGATCCGTCTTCCGGGGTTTTCTCCTAGGAGGCCTTGCCTGGTTTGCAATCCCGTTCTCTCTTGCCACCACACTGGGCCTTGCTGCGGTGGCGATTAACCTGCAACTGACGCCGGAACAGACCAGCATGGGTCTGGTTGCACCAAACGCGGCATCCAGCATCATGGGGGACGTGGGCGCCATACTGATCCTGACAATACTCTTCACAGCGGTCACCTCTGCTGGCTCGGCAGAATTGATCTCCGTCTCGTCGCTGGTGACCTATGACATCTACAGGACTTATGTCAAACCGTCTTCTACCGGCAGGGGCCTGATGCGCATTTCCCGCCTGTCCATTGTGCTGTTTGGCATGGGGATGGGGCTGCTTGCCCTGCTGCTCCTGCAGGTAGGAGTCAGCCTGCAGTACGTCTACCTGGCGATGGGAATCCTGATAGGCTCGGCAGTTGTTCCGGTCGCGCTGGCAGTGGTGTGGAAGAAAACCAGCAAGGTAGCCGCAACGGCCGGCGCCCTTATCGGGCTTGCCTGCGGCGTAGCTTCATGGTTCGGCACGGCCTACATGTTAAGCGGCGAGGTCTCGGTCCGCTCCACGTCACAGGACATCCCGCTGCTTGTGGGCAATGTCGTGTCAATTCTGGTTGGCGCAGCTATTGTCCTGATCGGAAGCAGCATCAGACCAGAGTACTTTGATTTCAGCCTCATGAAGCAAAAGATAGTAACAGTCGATGGAAGGATAAAAGGGCTATTTGAAAAAGAGAACGAAGAGTATCTAAAGAAATCGTCAAAATTCGGGTACAAAATAGCCATCGCCTTGACGCTGGTGCTGGTGGTGGCCTGGCCTATGCCGCTGTACCTGTCCGGGTACGTCTTTTCGCAGACAACCTATTTCATGTGGGTTGGGATCGCGGTTGCATGGGCCGCCATTGCTGCAGGCGTAATAGTGTTCATGCCGCTTATCGAGTCAAGGGCAGGAATTTCCCGGGCTTTGCAGATGATAGGGCAAAAGACCGAGGCCGCCACGTACGAGCTTGCCAACAAGAAGTGGCCCGATCTTGATATGACAAAAGATCCCGAATTATACACGGCCAAAAGGATACTGGTCGCGATAGACGGATCTCGCTCGTCTTTGCACGCGCTGAATTATGCGATAGGCGTCTACAACGAGCCCGGTCCTTCTCGCATATTTCTTTTACACGTCATAGAGTGGGCCGAGGAAAGCGAGGAACCCCTGGATGAAGAGATGACGCTGAAAATGGAAAAAGAAGGAAGGATACTCCTTAACAGTATAGTAACTCCAAAAATCGCAAACGACATCGTAAGGATAGTCAAGGTTGGTGACCCGGCGGCAAAGATCGCAGAAATGGCAGACAAGATGGGCGCAAGCATGATAGTCATGGGGTCCAATGGGCTGAGCAATGCCGAAGAATTAGGCAGCGTGACAAGAAAAGTGCTGAAACTGACTTCAAGGCCAGTAGTCTTGATGAAGTGATCGTTAGAGAAAGTGTTTTTTCCTTGTAATCGATGCGATTAAAATATACGAATTGAAACATCGACAACAGTCCTTCAACAACCTTTAAATTTCATTCAAACTTTTCCTTCTAATAGTGGCTACTTTCGTTCACACTACGTAATTCCGCAGTTGTAGTGCTTTGACACGAATGTAGCATTTGCTTTTTCAGGCGTTCTGCTCTTGCTACATGTTTGTTGTCAAAACACAACCTGAATTGCTGTAGTGTGGCACAGAAAGCCGCTAGCAAGGAGTATGAGAAAAGAGGATGGGAAAAAGGATCATTGTTAGAAAGGATGGCAAGTCAACAGACGAATACACATTCATTGATAATGACACAATGACTCTGTCTAGCATCAGCAGGAACCGCCTTGAAGAGCCAACAAGTACCAAATCTGATGGCAATACTAACAGAAAGGCGAACGACAAAGAGCACTATCACAAGCTCCGGAATGATCGCGCAGATATGAAGGCTCGTAGGAGGTCACGGCTAGTAGGTGGACATAGTACTCAAGGGCACTCACCTGTGTATGAGTAAATGAGGTCACATGAATATGCGGTCAGCTAGAAGTGCAAAGAAAGTGACTGCAATTGTGTCAGATTATGATGGAACACTTTGTCCAATCAACCGTGTAGGATCTGATATCAGTGGCAGGAACGAAATCCCAAGCGAGCTGGCACAAGTGTTGATGCAAATTTCAGAATCAATTCCAATTTGTGTGTTATCTAGGAAAGATTATCGGTTCCTTTACTATCGTATACCCTTTGCCAAAATATTTTCCTGCATAGCGGGAATAGAAACTCTAGTGATGGCAGAAAACAATGACGTGCAACAACCTCGTAGAATTAGCTCTCGCCATTTACTTGTAGACGAGAAATTGCTGCTTACGACCACAATTGCTCTTGACCAGCTGGCCGACGATGTTGCATCAAAGTTCCCCTCCATAAAGGTCGAAAGAAAATTTACTGTTGATGGAATACTCTCGGGGCTTACGTTTGATTGGCGACATCTAGAAGACTGGAACCGATACAAGTTCGCAGTAGGCAATTATGTAAAAGAAGTAGTCTCCTGCGAACCGTATTGTCATCCTACGCAGTTATATGTTCAAGAATATCAAGCACATCCATTTGTAGACGTTTATCCTGTTGAATTTAACAAGGGTCTGGGCTTTGAATGCGTCAAGATAGATGTCTATCCTTATTCTAAAGATTTTCCACAAAAAATATTGTATTTAGGTGATTCTGATAGCGACAACCAAGCATTCAAGAAAGCAGATATTTCGATTGGAGTTGTATCCGATGAAAGGACAGCGAATACAAACCTGCTATGCAATTACAAGTTAAAATTTGACAGGCTGGCGTCATTTCTACAAAGGTTAAGAAACAACAATTTTGTCTTTAGCAAGAGTATCCTATAATTGATGGAATTATGAAAATCTATCCATACGCCTCCCGACTTGAAGCGATCAGTTCAAACTTGCAAGTACGAACTCCAGTTCTTCAAATTAATCGCCAGAGATACAGTTGTTAGAAAAACCGGTCGTTTTTGTTAAGCCCAGAATCCCGGTTCATTTTAAATAATCTCTTTGATCTTCCGCAATTTAATAACATGTGAACTGGATCCGTGATTTAGCCGACATCGGCTAAATGCCTGAAAATCTGTAATGTTCCAAAATAGAAAAAGCCCCAATTTTGCCCGGCAAGTTGATGCTCCATTAATAAATTATCATTCTATTCAAACCGTTAAACAATACTCTTCCGCAATCAGAATTCAATGGGCGTTGCTAATTACTCTACAGGCGATCCCGGACTAGACTTCTTCTTCACTCTCTTCAACGGAATAGCAGAAGTGCCTCTCTTCAGCTCCCCCATCACGGGCATACTCATCCTTGCCGGTGTTTTCTTGGCTTCACGCAAGGCCGGTGCCATGATGGTTCTTTCGGGACTTGTAGGAGCAGGCGTCGCAATCATGGCTGGTGCGCCATATGGGCTGGTGACTTTTGGACTTTTTGGGTATAACTCGATCCTGACAGGTATGGCCTTCTGGTCAGGGCCGTTCGTCAAAGCCAACAAGGCAACATTCTTCCTCTCTGTCTTTGGAGCCGCGATAACCGCATTCACTTGGATGGCGTTTGCCCACTTGATGGGAGACATGTTCATACTCAACGGCCTTGCTAATTCATGGGCTATCCCGGGCTTCACATCATCGTTCATCTTTACAACATGGGCAATGATGTATGCCGTCAAGAGGTTTGGTCATGATATCTGGCCAGCCGCAGCACCTCCGCCAAAAGAAGAGCTGATAGCCGGAAGTGGCAATCCTAACAACAGTGACAACTTCAAGTGGACAGCCAAGGAATTCATGATAGCGACTTTTAAGGGAGTCTCACAAGTCACCTTCGTAGAAAACTGGAAGACAGGCGTTTTCTGGGTTGTTGGCCTGACCCTTTCATTTGAACTTGGGCCCCTCTTGGTCGCTGCAACCGGCGAGACGATACAGGACAGGCCTTGGTGGACCAATGGTTACACTGCCCAATGGAACGAATTCTCTCCACTGTACTTGGGCGGTGCTATGGCCATGCTTGGTTCAGGCATAGGAGCCGCCATGGCTATACTGACCAAACTCCCTACCGCAGAGATACGGCTTGGATTGCACGGGTTCAATCAGGTGCTCGTGATGATAGCATTGACCAGCTTCATTCCGCTCACGCCGCAGTCTTTCATGATGGCGGTGTTTGCCACGATTGGCTGCTCGTTCCTGATGCCAGCTCTCCAAAGGTTCTTTGGAAACTGGGGTCTGCCTGCATTGACAGGACCATTCGTCTTCACAGCCTGGGTATTCCTCTTGGCAACCTCTGGCTTCCTGAACATCCCTGCAGGTATTGGCTGGTCAAGGCCGGCGTCGTAGAAAAGCGGGAGGCCCGCTCTCCTTTTTTGTTGATTCATGGAGATGCTGATTTTGCAGATTCCAGATTTCGAAAGGTTTCTGGCCGACTCTGAAAACAAGATTCGCGGCAAGTCTGATTCAGAAAAAGTAAGGATTTTCATTTCATGGTGCAAGAAAAACGACATAGAAGAAGTGCTTTTGCGGCTAAGCTCGGAGGAAAAAGGCGGCTGGTCAAAGAACTATTTCTTGGATTTTACGACATCTAGAATCATTGTAACAAAAAAAGGCATTGTCACAAAGTTTGCTGACCTGGGGTTTGTGGCAGGTCTGGCGCCTTTTCCTTACATGCTTACTATGAAGAAACCGGATCCT
This sequence comes from Nitrososphaera sp., assembly GCA_037441265.1. GTDB lineage: Archaea > Thermoproteota > Nitrososphaeria > Nitrososphaerales > Nitrososphaeraceae > Nitrososphaera. Next base: position 40,397 of record JBBISN010000008.1, read on the forward strand.
GCAAAGATAAGAAAGCAGGCAAACTATACACCGGACGACCTTGTCAAGCATGAAAACTTTGCCTACTATATCCAGTATCCAGAGATCGAGGAGTTTATCCTTCGCAAAGGCATAGAGACCACGGTTGCCAACATGTTTGGCAGGGCAATAGTCTCTAATTTCCTGACCGTCAAGACTGCAAAGCAGAGCAACAATTTCACTTTACCGGTAAACAAGGACGGGCAGTACGAACAGATCCGATTCTGGCTTGATGTGGTGCTGCCGTTTAGCATGACCTGCTGCTGACTATAAAAAATCCGCCGACGTCGGCTAAATCAAGAACAAGTTGATTATTTCGCAGGCAAAGCAATAATTATTCAATGAATTCATTTTCAAATTCTAAAATAGTTCTTTTCAATATTTGATTGCGAGGTCATGCAAAATGATGCTTGCACCAAGAGAGATGGAAAAAATGTGGATCTGGACAGCAGCACAAATTGCTGAAGGTCGAAAAGCGCGAGGTATAAAACTGAACTACCCAGAAACTGTGGCGTACATAGCAAACTTCGTAGTAGAGGGCGCCCGCGAGGGCAAAAGTGTCGCAGATTTAATGCAGTCTGCGCGGAAAATACTGAAAAAGGCCGACGTGATGGCCGGCGTTCCGGAGCTTATTCACACCGTCCAAGTAGAAGCAACGTTTCCCGATGGCACAAAGCTGGTCACTGTGCATGATCCTGTCCAATAGGTGAATGAAATGGCAAAGAGAAAGGTGATTTCAAAAAAAAGGAGGTTGGAAAACCAATGATACCAGGAGAATACGTTCTGTCAGCAGACCCGGTGAATTGTAACACCAACAGGAGAACAATCAAGCTAACAGTGCAGAACAAAGGAGACAGGCCGTGCCAAATCGGATCGCATACGCACTTTTTTGAAGTGAACAGGGCGCTGGACTTCCCACGCGAGCAGGCGTTTGGCTACAGGCTAAACATCCCTGCGGGGACGTCGGTTAGATTCGAGCCCGGCGACAGCAAAGAGGTAGAACTGTGTGAGATCGGCGGCACAAGAGTGTGCTTTGGATTCAACGGGCTGACCATGGGAAGCCTGAACTCCAGCATAGTCATGCGCAACGCAGTGGAGAAAGCCAGGAAGCTTGGCTTTAACGGAGCATAGGGGGTTGGGAAAATGGTACTGAAACTAACCCGCAAGCAATACACGGACCTGTTTGGACCGACGACAGGCGACAAGGTAAGACTCGGCGACACCGACCTGATGGTTCAGATCGAAAAGGACCTGATCACTCCCGGAGACGAGTGTGTCTTTGGAGGCGGCAAGACATTAAGGGATGGCTTGGCGCAGACACCAGGAGTAACCAACAAGAACGGAGCACTTGACTACCTGATTACAAACGCTGTGATCATCGATCCGGTGCTTGGAATCGTAAAGGCAGACATCGGTGTCAAGGATGGCAAGATAGCCGGCATTGGCAGTGCAGGAAACCCGCTGACTATGGACAACGTAGACCCCAATATGGTGGTCTCTGCCTGTACCGAGGCCACGGCTGGTGAGCACACGATATGCACAGCAGGACACTTTGATACGCACATACACATGATTTCACCACAGCAGTACATCGATGGCATCAGTAACGGCATCTGCAACATGATTGGCGGAGGAACCGGCCCGAACGACGGAACCAACGCGACTACATGCACGCCAGGTGTGTTCAACACAAGCAGGATGCTTGAAGCGGTAGAGGATACCCCGATGAACTGGGGGTTCCTAGGCAAGGGTAACGACTCGCATCCGTCGCTGGCCACGCAGATGGAACAGATCGAGGCAGGATGCTGCGGTCTGAAGGACCATGAGGACTGGGGAACCACAGCCGCGGTATTGGATGCTTCACTGAGAGCTGCGGACTTGACTGACACACAGGTTGCCATACACACCGACTCTATCAACGAGTGCGCGTACGTAGAGGACACGATCAACGCCATTGACGGCAGAGTAGTCCACACCTACCACACGGAAGGCGCAGGTGGCGGTCATGCTCCAGACATCATGAAGATTGCCGGAGAAATGTTTGCCCTCCCATCTTCGACCAACCCGACTAGGCCGTACACAAAGAACACCGTGGATGAGCACCTAGACATGCTGATGTTCTGTCACCACCTCAACCCGGCAGTGGCAGAAGACGTGGCGTTTGCAGAGTCTAGAATCAGGGCAGAAACCATCGCTGCGGAGGACGTCCTGCACGATGAGGGTGTCCTGAGCATGTACTCTTCAGACAGTCAGGCAATGGGCAGAATAGGTGAAGTTGTCATCCGCGCATGGCAGACGGCCGACAAGATGAAGAAGATGCGTGGCAAGCTTCCACAGGAAACCGAAGACAACGACAACTTTAGGGCAAAGCGTTACATCGCCAAGACCACCATCAATCCAGCCATAACCCACGGAGTTGCAGACTATCTTGGCTCCCTAGAAGTGGGCAAGTACGCAGACATTGTGATGTATCCGATCTCCTTCTTCCCGGCAAAGCCAAAGATGGTCATCAAGGGCGGATTCGTCGCATGGTCCATAATGGGTGATCCCAACGCTTCACTGCCGACGCCAGAGCCAGTGTACTACAGGCCCATGTTCGGAGCATTTGGCAAAGCGGTCCATAGAACTTCGTACACGTTCATGTCCAAGAGAGGTATTGAGCTAGGAGTCCCGCAGAAACTGGGTCTAGAAAAGATCGTGCTTCCTGTCAGGAATTGCAGAAACATCAGCAAGAAGAATATGATGCACAACGACGCGACGCCGGAGGTAACCATCGATCCGGAGACCTACGAGGTCAAACTGGATGGCAAGATCGCTACTGTAGAACCAGCAACCGAGCTATCCTTGGCACAGAGATACTTCATGGCGTAGGTTTTCCAAACCTACCCACTTTTTTCATTTTTTTAATTTTAGCAACAGATTTTTCCTACCAGAAAATCAGGAAAATGCAGCTAGCTCAATATCTTTATCTTTATCCGCGGCAAACCGGTATCATGTCTTCACCTAATTTTGGAGTCTGGCGTCCGATAGCAGAAAATGTAGAATACAACGCGCTGGAGTCAAACTCAAACGCCGTGATGGCAGTAGCCGACACTGTCAGAACTACTTTGGGGCCAAAGGGTCTAGACAAATTGCTCATAGACCAGGCCATGAACAGGCACGTGTCAAACGACGGCGTAACCATCCTGCTTTCGCTCAAGGCCATCCATCCGGTTGCGAGGATGATAGTCGAGATAGCCGAAAGACAGGAGCAGCTTGTGGGCGACGGCACCACCACTGCTGTGGTGATGTCCGCCGAGATGATCAAGGAGGGCAAGCGGCTCGTCCGTGAGCTGGGCGTGCATCCCACCAAGGTTGTTGAAGGTATTGAGAGTGGAGTAAGGCATGCCTGCCATCTTCTGGAAAATGAGGCCAAGTTAATCTCCATAAAAGATGTTGAACTTGAACACGTGGTCAGAACGTCGCTGGCGTCTAAACTGGACGGTGCGCGGCTGGCCGAGCTGGTCATCACGGCCCTGAGGATGGTTGGCGAGAACGCCAAATACAACAATGAGTACGACTTTAACAAGTCCATCATGGTCATCCGCAAGACCAGCATGGAAGACCAGATAGTCAACGGGATCGTGCTGGAGCGCAAGAGGCTGGATCCTGAACTCCCCCTTGAGGTCAGCGGCGCAAGAATCCTGCTGACAAAGCTTGACCTAAAGCCGGTGAAGGAAGCCTGGATAAAGGAGAACAAGAACTACCAGGAGATCCTTCTGATGGAAAACGACAGGATGTCCAAGTCCCGGGAAATAGTGGATTCGATGATCAAGACCGGGGCCAACGTGGTCCTGATAGCTTCACCGGAGGTCGATCAGGCCGTCGAGGACATGCTGGTCGCAAGGGGGGTCTTTGCAGCCCGGGTCGCGACTGAAGAGATAGACCACCTGATCAGGTACACTGGCGCAAAACCCGTCAGGGTTGCAGACGATCTTAAAAAGCCGGACATTCTGGGCAGGGCCGACAAGATCCAGGAAGACGAAGACAACGGCCTGATTTACTTGGAAGGCGGCGTTGGCCGCAACATGGTTACCATCATAGTCTCCGGAACCACAAAGGAGACGTCGCTTGAGCGCTGGCGGGCCACCATAGACGGCGTCAACGCGGCGGAAGCAGCCCTGAACAAGGGCGTGGTCCCGGGTGGCGGCGCGGCAGAGTTGCACATCATTGACAAGGTAAAGGGCCTCAAGTTGAAGGGGCTTGAGCAGGTGGGGCTTGAAGTGGTGACGTCGGCCCTGGAAAGCATTATGCGGCAGATACTGACCAATGCTGGTTTTAATGGCCTGGAAAAGGTAATGACCGCCAAAGTTTCCCCGTCCGGCTACGGGATCGACATCAATTCCGGCGACCCGGTGGACATGTGGAAGATAGGCGTGGTGGACCCCCTGCTGGTCAAGACCATGGCGCTTAACGCGGCCGGAGAGATTTCCAAGTCTGTGCTGAGGATAGACCGGAACCTTGCAGCAGAGGATCTGAGCTCGCAGGCATTGTCTGAAACAAAAAGATGACCAGGTGAAAGCCAATGAAGATCAGACACTGTGTGGAGGAATCCAACGTTGATGAAAACATGAAGGTCGTAGACCCGCTAAAGATCCGGCATGTAACCGTCTTTGCCGGCAAGATCGAGGACATGTCCGGCCTCATCGACCCGGCATCGCACCTTAACCTTGATTTTCCAGATCACAAAGTGATGGAATGCATCATAGCAGAAAAGTTTGAAAAGAATGCAAAAGTCAAAATGGACAACGACGGCCTGCTGTTTGCCACGATTGACAGGTCGGCCTTTTCGCATTACGGCCCGGTTGACTACACGCAACGGTTGACGGACATGATAAAGCTGGTCAAGGAAGACGCAGCAAAAAAGGGGACCGCGTAGATTGATAACCGCAGACTCTATTCTGGGCAACATCAAGAACGATTCGATGAAAGAAAAGTACAGAAAAATGTCGTCCAAGTCTCTGTGCGAAGTTGTCAAGATAAACAGGCTGGAATCCCAGCGGGTAAGGATGCGCAAGTCTTCAGACAAGGGGACAGATATCGCAATCACACTTCCAAGCGGAAGCCATCTGAGGCATGGAGACGTCGTCCTGCTTACGGACAGCAAGATGGTTGTAGTTGAGCTGGAACCGGAGAATGTAGCGGTGATAGAGATCACCCATCTCCATGACGATGATGTGATAGAAGTCCCGGTAAGGATAGGCCACACGATTGGGAACCTGCACCGGCCCATAAAGCTACAAGAGAACAAGATCATCTTCCCGATTCAGGCCGACGCTGAGATTGACATGTTCAAGAAATTGCTTGGACACATGATGCACCACGTGGAAATAAGGAACGCCAAGATGGTGTTTGAGCCAGAGGAGGGAATGGATGTCCATGAGCACTGAAAAGGTAGACGTATCTGACATCAGCGTACTCCAGCTCTCAGATTCGTTCTTTCCCACGGGCATGTATACCATGTCCAACGGCCTTGAACAGCTGTTCTACAGTAAAAGAAAGATGAAGGTAGAGGAACTCCGCGACCTCATCAAGGTGTACATCGAATACCAGATCGGGCCAGCAGACTGCACTGCCCTTGGCAATTCCTATGAATATGCGTCAAAAGGCGACATCAAAAACATCATACTGACCGACAAGATGCTGCATTCAATGAAGCTGGTTCAGGAGATCAGAAATGCCTCTGCAAGATCCGGGACTCAGATGCTCCGCTGCGTTAATTCCTTTGTCACCAACAACAAAACCCTAAACGAGTATGCAGCGGCCATAAAGAGCGGCGAGACGCCTGGCTCGTACCCTGTCGCGCTTGCAGTTTGCTCCAATGCCATGTCCATACCCAAAAGGCGGGCTGGTGCCGCCCTGCTGTACTCTTTTTCCGTGGGGATGGTCGGAGCCGCCCTGCGGCTTGGGATGTTTCAGCATTTCGACGGACAAAGAATAGTCGATGAACTAAAGCCGTTCATCGTCAAGGCCGTTGAAGCCTACATTGACAGACCGCTGGAAAGCATGTGGCAGTTTGCTCCGCAGCTGGACATCGTGCAGATATCTCATGAAAACATGACGTCTAAAATGTTTATTACTTAACTTTGGAGGATTACAATCATGTCGAGCCACAAACGCATACCCCGGGTCGGGGTTGGAGGCCCGGTGGGTTCGGGTAAAACGATTCTTATTGAAAGAGTCGTGCCGCAGCTTGCGGCCAAAGGTTACAAGGTGGGAATAATCTCTAACGACGTGGTCTCCCGCGAAGACGCAGAAAGGATGAGGAAGAACCTTGCAAAAGAGCAGGGGCTGTTGCCGGAAGACCTGGTGGTTGGACTGGCCACTGGCGGCTGCCCGCACACCGCTGTAAGGGAAGACCCGTCCATGAACCTGGCCGTTGTAGAAGAGATGGAAAACAAACACCCGTACCTTGACCTCATACTCATTGAAAGTGGAGGAGACAACATCACCACCACTTTCAGCCCTGCTCTGGCTGACTACTTTATCTACATCATCGACGTGTCAAGCGGCGACAAGTACCCGCGTAAACGGGGCCTTGGTATTGAAACCGCAGACCTTCTTGTAATAAACAAGATTGACCTGGCACCCTACATTGGAGCTGACCTGAAGATAATGGAAAGGGACGCAAAAATAGTCAGACCAAACAAACCGTACGTGTTTGTAAACTGCAAGACAGACCAGGGAATAGGGCAAGTCACGGATCACATTGTACGGGACGTGCTGTTCGAGTCCCCGCCAAAGGCCGTTGCCAAAATATGAGCCCGGTCAACACTGCCGAACTGGATCACTACACGCCGGATCACATCCCTCCTGAAGTGCAGGTTTACGGCTCAAAGCTGGACCAGCTGGGAGTCGGCCGGCCCGGAAAGCTTGGCGGGCTCATCCTCCGACTGGAACGGGACGAGCAGAACGGCAAGACATCGGTAAAGGAGCAGTATTCTAGAGTGCCGCTGTACACGCAGCGCGCCTTGTATCTGGAAGAAGCGCTGCCATCCATGGCGTACATGTACATCATATCTCCATCCGGCGGGGTGCTTCAGGGCGATCGTTACCGGATGGACATAACGCTGAGGAACAACGCGCTTGCCCACATCACCACGCAGGGTGCAACCCGGATTTACAGGATGGAAAAGAACTTTGCCACACAAATAGTCAACATCGACGTTGGCGAGGATTGCTACTTTGAGTACATACCTGACCAGATAATTCCGTACGTGGATTCCAGGTTCTACCAGATAGCCAACATCAAGGTGCATGATAACGCCACCATGCTGTATTCAGAGATAATGACGCCAGGAAGGGTCGCCAGAGGCGAGTTGTTCAACTATGATATCTGCTACATGAAGGCCATCGGCAGGAATCAGAAGGACGATTTGCGGTTCGTCGATGTTGCCATTCTAGAGCCGAAAAAGCGAAGCATGAGGGCTTTTGGAGTGATGGACAATTACGATACGGTGGGAAGCATGTATGTATTGACGCCGCGCAAGTATGTGCAGGAACTCCATACAGAAATCAATTCTGCCCTCAGCGGCTTTTCGGCCAACCTGTATGCAGGCGCTACCATACTTCCAAATGACTCCGGCGTAATCGTCAGGATGCTTGGCGATACCTTCAGCACACTGCGGAATGCTGTATTTGAAGTTGTAAGAACCACGCGGAAAAAGATCCTCAACGCGCCGTTCAGCGGAATCAGAAAAGGATAGCTACCTTCTGCCAGTAATCACGAATTCCCTTACGTTTACTTTGTGGCCGGTCTCTTGGCGATGGGCTTCGACATCCCACCGGTTGTCAAACACAGATTCGCATTCTTCGCACCAAGCCGTGATGCTCACGCGGTGCTTGTCAAAGGCGTTCATGAAAACCAATTGTCATGCAGAATAGAAATATCTTTTGGTTACCTGATTGTAATCGATGCATTGATGGGGCCCGCGCCAAACTGGCCCCTGATGAAATCCAGCAACTGACGGTAACAGTCGCCGCCCTCGAAGGTCTTTGTAACAAGAACGCCGTCAAAGACCGAGGCGTGCACGGAAATCCTTTCATTTTCAAGCACCAGCTGCACAAGGACTTCGCTCATAGATGCTATTAGGAGTAGATGGAATTTAACGTTAATCGGCTGATCGCAACGATCTGGA
>JBBISN010000009.1:0-43611 GCA_037441265.1 Nitrososphaera sp.
AGTGGGGCCGGCCGGATTTGAACCAGCGACCTCCAGCGCCCGAGGCTGGCATCCTACCAAGCTAGACAACGGCCCCCTGAAAATCAGAGTCACTGGCTGACAACCGTATTATATCTATTGTGAGGCCGACGTGTCTATCTGGCTCAGGCCCTTCATGGACCGGTGCACCATGACGATAAAGACCGAGAGTGCGGCAACGACAAGCCATCCAGAAACGGCAAAGGGAAACGATGCAGGCGGCTCGAGGGCTCCGGATGCCATGGCAAGGTCGCCGAAAGCCCGCATCAGCAGCGCCGATACGATGAGCATGATGGGCGCGTGGTTGAGCCTGACAAAGTGGACGGTCCTGCCGGTTATGGGCGGAAGCATCAGCGGCAGGTAAAGCGTGATGGTGATGCCGATAAATCCAATGGCCGCGTAATGCACGGCCAGGTCAAAAAAGAAGTATGTGTAACTGCCCGGAAACGCATGGTAGCAGATGGCAAATATCGCCGCCGCATAGAGGAAACCAAACGACAGCCTGGTGTACCATACGGTGTAAACGTACCTTGCCTTCTTTTCGCCGGATATGAGGCTGAGGATCTCCCGGTTGTCAAATCCGCCAAAGATGAAAAGAGAGCCGGCAAACAGGATTGCCGACGCAAGAAAAGTGGCATTGAACGCCAAGTCCAGCAGGGTGTTGCCGCCGACAGAGATGGACGTGATGCCAAGGGCGACGGCGGCCGCGGCCAGCCCCCGGGATGAGATGGCAAGTTTCTTTCTTGGCCGGATAAATCCCAGAAATGATGGGAGGGTCTTGTATTCCACACCAAATATCATGAGGATGGGAAACAGGAGCAGGACCTGCACTTCAGTCAAAGAGCGGCCCGGTTCGGCCGATGCAAACCGGATGACGGCCAGCGCGGCCAGCAGGACCACTGAAAGGCCGGTGAAGTAGTCTGACAGGCGCAAAAGCTTTGGATGGATTCGCAGCATCCAGAGCACTGTGCCGGCAAAAATCGCGACTCCTGCAAGCCTTGCCGCGTTTGCTGACATTGCAAAGCTGCCAGAGACCATCTGCGCGGCTATTGAAAAAAGAACCAACAGAAGCGAAGCATAGGCCAGCCCCCTTGATGGGAGAACCACGTTTCTAAAACGCGGGACTATCATGTAGCCTATGCCCATTATGAGGAGGGTCAGGAATCCGTCCATCTGCAGGACAGCGTGGAATGGGAACGCGCCATAAAACGGAAGGACTATGCCGAAAACAGACATCATCCAGACCGAGCCGATGAGGGAGCCTCCAAAAACTAGCAAGACCGCGGCTACTATGAACGGCTTGCTTACAAGACTGGTCTGAATATTGCCTCCCTGCCCTTCGATATGTAAATTTTTGATGGAGAATAATATTTTTGCTTGAATAACTTGCAGTAGATTGCAATAACTGATACAGGGTACTGGACTGAGTTGTTACCAAGACAGGAAAATATTTATAGAAAGAGCCTGTATGTGATACCGAAGTCAATCCCTACACATCCTGCATTCAGGCCCGAAAGTCCGCGCGACCGGTAGGGCCTGAACACTTTTACAACGATCAGTCTATCCTGAACTGCAGTATTCCCCTATGCCTGCTTTTCTTCTGATGCTCGCTCAGCTGGTGGATGGACGAAAAGATCCACTTGCACCTGTCGCAGGCAAAATACATGTCTGTCTGGGCCAGGCTCGCATCCTGCATGACGCTGTTTCTGGTCTGGCGTTATAACCCTGAAGGTGAATTTCTTTGGTCTAGAGAACCTCTGCCCTGCGCGCCATTTCTGCCCTTCCTGAGGTAGATAAACCAGTAAACCAGACCCACAAACACGGAACCGCCGACAATGTTGCCCAGCGTGACTGGAACCAGGTTGCCAAACATCCCCGCCAGATCGAGGTGAGCAAGTCCAGAAATGCCAGAGCTTTCTGCCACCGATAGCAGGCCGGCGTTGTCCTTTACCATCAGTGCAAAGGAGAGAAAATACATGTTTGCCACGCTGTGCTCAAATCCGATGGCCACAAACGCCGATATTGGAAAGACTATGGCAACCACTTTTTCGGTTATGCGCCGGCCGCCGGATGCGAGCCAGATGGCAAGGCAGACCAGGCTGTTGCAGAGGATTCCCAAAAAGAACGCCTCGCCAAAGCCAAGGCTTGTCTTGTTTGCCGCTATGGAAAGGGCCCGGAGGCCGTACTGGTAGCCGTTGGCCGTCCAGACGTTTGTCTGGTACAGTACCGCGGCCGTTAGCACCGAGCCAAGGAAATTCCCTGCATAGGCAATGCCCCAGTTCCGCAGCAGCCTTGCCAGCGTGATCTTTCTGTTGAGCAGGCTGGTAACCATGAGGTTGTTGCCGGTAAACAGTTCGGCGCCGGCAACCACCACAAGGATCAGGCCGAGGCTGAAAGCCACGCCGCCTAAAAGCTGGGTAAACGGCCTAGTCAGGGTCGGCTGCGCCGTGGCAAAGGTAAAGTAGATGCCACCCAGGCTTATGAAGGCGCCGGCCAGCACCGCAAGCATGAAGGTGGAAGGCAAGTCTATCCTTGTCTTGGCCACGCCTGCATTTTCAACCCTGCTTGCTATCTCTGGCGGCAGGTAGGAATCAAAGCCCGGCGAATCCTTGCCGTTGGAAAAGTCAGAGACGTCCAGCCCGATGGCCGCGGCTATCTGCTGGGCCCTTATCTTGATACCGGCAAGGGACTCCGGATCCCCGTCAAGGTCCCTCAAAAACCTGTTTTCCGGGTACAGCTGGACTGCAAGGCGCTGGGCATTCTTCAGTACGTCGGCAAAATCGTGGAATGATCCATCGGATTTTCCGTTGGCGTTGATCTCCCTGATAAGCGCTATGAGGCTATTTTTCAGGAAATCTGCATCGCTGCTTGAATCCAACTGCCTGCCGTACCATCGATGTCATATTAATTTGGTTACCTTGGTTCGGAGTAGCTCTTGAAAAGCTCGGCGCGTTTTCCCCAGTCAAGGGACTTGCCATAGGAATGCTTGGTGGCGATGTTGCGTATAATGTCTGCCAGTATGGCGACGATCTCCTCGTTGGGCAGAGGGGAGCCGTACAGCATCGTCTCGACGGTCAGCGCCTGCACAAGCTCTTTCTGCGGCCTTGACAGATTCAGGGATTCTGCGCCGCCAAGCAACTCCTTCATCCAGCTGGCAGCCTTGGGCTCGATAAATCCAAATGCCTTGCCAAAATTTTCGTCAGAAAACATCAAGATGTATTGGATGTATAAGATAATAAGTTTTGAACTTTGCCGAATCTAAATCTCGTCAAGGACTGAATCGATGTACTCGTCTGTAACATAGCTTGGCAGACTCAGGTTATGCGGATACCCAAGTATCTTTCTTATCCTGTTGTAGATCTCTATCTTTCTATCTACGTCGTTTTCCCCTCTGCAAATCATGATCATGCGTCTTACCTCGTCATACAAGATAGTCTGACTCATCATGTTGATACTATATCACATGCAAAAATTAAAAGACTTGCTGAAATGAATCGTTTAGACCTACGACGCCTATGTGATTCCTATAACCGGGTGCAGACTAGTCACAAGCCAGTAAGCAGGGCGTTCTGCTGTCTGTCCTTGCATTGCAGCGCCACGACGGCCCTGTCTACATGGTCTTCATTGTGTCGTGGGTACAAGTCGAACTCTTGCAGGATTGCTTCCACGCTTTTGCATTCATCGCATTTGCACCGATGAGGTGATGCATTCATTTCTATCTGAATATGGCCTTCTGTAAGAAATAAGACAGCTCGTTATAGATCACGGTGAAAAGCTAGCTGACCATAGTCCACCTTCACGATTCTGTAATGAACTGGCATCGAGTCAAAGCTGATGATCATCGCTTCCATATTTTGCCAGCGTCATCCTGGGCGCCCGGTCCGTTCATGCAAGGTGAAGTTTAAAAATACCATGGTGAATCCCATAGCATGCAGAATTCAAGAAGCATTTTCTCTGTCATGGTCCTTATTTCCATAATGGCGGCATCTGGATTTACCAGCGCTTACGCGCAATCCTCCAATCTCATATCGCCGGCATTGCTCTCGCCGGAATCAAAGTCAAGCACGCCCAACCTGCCTGTAAAATTCACCTGGGACACGGTCGCGGCTGCCACCGGCTACGAGATCCAGATCTCAAAATACTCGGACTTTCCAGACAGTGACACAAAGACCATTACAACAAGCGAGCCTTTCTACCTCATGAGCACTGCGGAGGAGGTGGGCCCCACCACTTACTACTGGAGGGTGACTTCCCTTGGAGACGCAGGCCGCAGCGATTACGGGGAGACCTTCAGCTTCTCGCTGGGGCCGTCGCCGGTGTACATCTACCAGTTTGGCAAAGAAGGAACCGGGGAGGGAGAATTTAGCACCCCTGCGCAGATTACGACGGATTCAAGCTCCGATATTTACGTGACCGACTACGACGGCCACAGGATCCAAAAGTTCTCTTCCGACGGCAAGCCCCTCCTGTCATGGGGAAGCATGGGAAATGAGACCGGCCAGTTCAGCAAGCCCTATGGAATCGTCTACCATGGCGGCTTTGTCTATGTCTCTGACCAGGAAAATAACATGATCCAAAAGTTCACCACCGAGGGAGAGTTTGTTCTGGCCTTTGGCGCCAAGGGCACGGAGACCGGGCAGTTCGACCGCCCATCTGGAATGGCGGTAGATAACCTGGGCCAACTCCTGGTGGTGGACAGCGGCAACAACCGCATCCAGACGTTCACGCAGGAAGGCGTGTTCATATCAGCCTACGGTATGTACGGCCCAGTCGGCACGGGGGAGGGCAAGTTCTCAAGCCCGGTCGGGATCGCGGTGGACAACGACAACAACGTCTTTGTCACGGACAGCGGCAACCACCGGGTAGTAAAGTACGATCCAAACTGGCACCGCGTCACCGAGTGGGGGCGAAAATGCACCGACGTGCGGGGAGAGTTCTGCAACCCCACCGGCATAGCGGTGGACAACGACGGCAACGTCTTTGTTTCTGACTCCAACCACCGCGTCCAGAAATTCCAGAACGACGGGATATTCGTCTCGACCATCGGCAGCCTTGGTAGCCTGGAAGGGCAGTTTGACACCCCGCTGGGGCTGGCCATCGACGATACCAACAGCCTTTACGTGGTTGATTCTGGCAACAACCGCATCCAGTCGTATGAAATCGTGCAGTCCAAAAAGCCGCCCAAGTGCGCCGGCGATAACGAATGGTGCTACAGTTTTGTAAACGCCGCCGTCTCAAAACCCTCCCTGGTGCTGGGAGAGACCCAGACCATGCAGGCAACGATCCTGGCTGGCGGCTCGGAACCTACCGGCCTGTTTTACCTTTATGTGACTATCAAGGAGCCGGACGGCGGCAGGGTTGAACTTGAGCCCCTGATAAAGGTGATGAACAGCGGCGAGCAGGCTACCATGGACATGGAATTCAAGCCCACAAAAGTCGGAAGACATTCGGTCTTGATGGAGATCACGCCGCCAGAGCGCCGGTTCGGCCACGTCTTCCATACGTACACCCTGGATTTCAACGTCGAAGCCCCAGTCACAGAACCGCCAGCCCAGGAGGAAGTGCCAGAAAAACCGACCATGAAATCCTTTGTACAAGAGCTGTCTGTATCCGAGGAAAAGATAACCCTTGACATAGCCAGCACATCGGACGTGACTGACTTTGACTTTAGTGAAAGCGACAAAAAGATATCCTTCTACGCAATCGAAAGCCAGGACAGTGGCGTGGTCAGCATGCCAATAGGAAAGGTGCTGGAGGGGCCATACGTCATAACCGTTGACGGGGAAACGAAAGACGATTACCTTGTCCAGGGGGATGCAGACCAAACAACGCTGGAACTAAAGTATCCTGCCGGCACGCATAACATCGTGATCACCGGCACAAGGGTTGTTCCAGAATTCCCTGCAGCGGTGCTCTCTATAGTGCTTGTATCTGTCATCGGGGCGATGGCTGTGCTTGGGCGAACAAGACTTGCATGGAGATAAGCCACGGACCATCTTGATGCACATCGATTGAGGCTGGTTATGAAAGCGACGGCACTGGATCAAGATGGTTTCCGTGAAGCAACTTTTTTATCATTCCGGGGATGTAGACCATATGGAAGAGCATGGCAAAGTCATCACTGTTTTCAAGGATTCTTGTTGCCGTGGACCGCTCTGAGAACTCTGATAGGGCCCTTGAATATGCATTAAAGTTAGCCAAGGTACAGGAATCAAAAGTAACAATACTGCATGTTGTCGAGCCATTGCCGTCTGCTCCTGAAACATACACTGCAGTTCATGCGCTAGAGACGGCAGCCGGAGATGAAGCAAGAAAGTTCCTTGATGGTCTTGCGGAAAGGGCACAAAAGGAATATAATGTAAAACCAGAGCTCGTGTGGAAAATAGGACATCCTGCCGCGGTCATCATAGATGTTGCAAAGACGGTTGATGCAGACTTGATTGTGATGGGCAGCAGAGGGCTTGGCGGGTTTAAAGAGATGCTGCTTGGAAGCGTATCCCATGCTGTTGTCAACCATGCCAAAGTTCCAGTGCTGATAGTAAGATAAAACAGCTCATTATCACAGGTTCTGTTAACTTGCCATCGGCTGTCAGCAAAAAATCTGCCTGTTAACTATCGTCGGCTATGAAAAAGAACCAAAAACCTCAAAACTATCCTTCTACAGCTAGAGCTGAAGGAATTGTGCGTATTACTATAAAGGAATACGATCCTGAGAAGAAAAAGGACATCTTGCATATTTCTGTAAAAATTGACGGTGATAAAGAACATGAAACCATACTCCCAAAAGATGTATTTGAAATATTGTACACTAGTTATAGGACGGTATTAGATCAGGTTCGGATGCTTGCAGCAGCTACAAAGGAGCTAACAGATGCGGTAGAAAAACAGGATAAAGAAATGATTAAGCAAATAATGATCCAACAAATAATGCAATTCACTACTCAAAAGTTTGAGACTGGAAATAAAGCAGGTAATATACAACAAAGAAAAAAAGCAATAATAGATGGTAGAGAAAGAATGATTCGTTTTTACACACAAACTGGTAATTATCTTGCTGATAAATTTGAACCAAGGGGAATAGACCAAAAGACCGCGATGGTGCTTGTAGTGTCGCAAACACCATTTGCAGATGTAGAAAATGCCATTAGAGAGAAAAAGAAATTCGTAATAGATGTGCCTATTTCAGACTATTCTAATTTTGATTCTTTGTATAAACAACAGTCTACTACATGGATCTCGATATTTGATAGCGCACTAAGTGTTGCTAAGAATCTGAACTTCTTTGGCTAATCCTGATCTTGGCTAGCCACGCCAGCTTCAACCTCGAAAACTAGATGAGGAAAATAATCATTGCCAAAATTACCCGCTTTTCCTTTATCTGGTTTGGATTAGGAGTGTTATTGGCGGTCATAAATAACAAATGGCTAGCGACAACTACCCGCGGGTTTGATGTGTTGGTGATTAGTACGACTGTTGCCTTTGTTTTGATAATAATTGGTGGTGCGGGGATAGGGGTTTTTCTGATTAACTATCTAAGATGTTTAAAGCGCGAAGGAGTAAAGCAATAGCGAATCCAGCGGGAATGCCGACAGGTAATGCCACAATGAGAAGTGTAGAATTGTGTGTATTATTAGCTGCAGCAAGACAATTCTCTCTATCGAGCGAGTTACTATTTCTTTGACAAGTCTGAATAGTGTCCTGATAGGTTTTGCCAATAAGTTGGTAGAGTGCGTTGTCTACTTGCCGTGAAGCATTATCTACTATGACAGATACGATAGCCGTTATTGCCAACATAAGTATGCCTGTAACGATCAGAAAAATCATTTTGCCAGCTCCAAGCTTGCAGAAGCTAGTTTTAACTTCTCCCACGACTTTCAGCCGATGACAGTTAACAGCAAGGAAATTTCATGCCGGCCAACGATAACTTAACAGAACCTTATCACACAGAGTTTAAATTACATTGCAGAACAGTTAGGCATGCCTAACAATTTATGCAGCCAAGAATGGTCAGGATCGGGATCGACGTCGGCGGGACATTCACCAAGGCCGTGGCCGTCGACCGAGTTGAGGGCAAGATAATTGGCAAGGTAACCGTGCCGACCACCCATTCTTCAAGCGAGGGCGTTTCCACCGGCATTGTCCAGTCATTAAAAACGCTGATGCAGAGGCACAGCATCCAGAACTCCGAGATAGAGCTGATATCCCACAGCACGACCCAGGCGGTCAACGCACTTTTGGAAGGCGATACGGCCAAGGTGGGCATAGTCGGCATGGGAGTCGGCCTGGAAAAATCCAACGTCATCAAGCGCACCAACGTCGGAAACGTGGAGCTGGCGCCAAACAAGTACCTGCATACCTGCTACCGGTTTTTGGACACAAGCAAGTACCTGGAAGACCGGCAGGTGCAAGACACGGTAGCCCAGCTGAAAAACGAAGGTGCCGAGGTCCTGGTCGTAAGCGAGGCATATGGCGTCGACGATCCAAGCAACGAGAAATTTGTCATGGAAAAATCCGACATACCGGCAACCGCCGGCCATGAGCTGACCGGGATTTACGGCCTTGAAATAAGAACCCTCACTGCGGCTATTAACGCCGGGATCCTGCCAAAGGCAACCACCACCGCCGGCTTTGTAGAATCAGCGGTGAGAAACGAGGGCATCAACGTGCCCGTGCTGATAATGAAGGGGGACGGCGGCGTGACAAACATGCAGACTTTTCAAAGCAAGCCGATAATCACCGTCCTTTCTGGGCCAGCCGCCAGCGTGGCCGGAGCCCTTTTGCACCTGCGCGTTATTGACGGCGTGTTTGTAGAGGTGGGCGGCACCTCCACCAACGTGTGCGTCATAAAGGACGGCCGGCCAGAGATCCGATACGTGACCATAATGCAGCATCCCACGTGCATACGGTCTTTGGACGTTCGGGTGGCCGGCGTCGCCGGGGGCTCGCTGGTCCGCTGGTCTGGCCGCAGAATAACCGATGTCGGGCCCCGCTCGGCGCACATCGCCGGCCTGCCGTACTCTTGCTTTGCCTGCCCAGAAGATCTGGAAGGCGGGCAGATCATCACCTTCAGCCCCAAGGAGGGAGATCCCATAGACTACGTGGCCATAGAATCCGCCGGCAAGCGCTTTGCCATCACCAACACCTGCGCAGCCAACGCCCTTGGGCTGGTCCCGGAAGGCGACTACGCTCGGGCCAACCAGAAATCTGCGCACATTGCCCTTTCCATTCTGGCGGAGCGGCTTGGCACCACCATGGAGCAGGCTGCCAGTGCAATTCTGGACGTCTCTTCAAAAAAGATCATGGAAATAGTCGAGCCCATGATAAAGGAGTACAAGCTAAAGCGCGACAGGATTGTCTTTATCGGCGGCGGGGGCGGCGCATCGGTCCTTGTTCCGTACATCGCCGGCAGGCTGCAGCTAAAGCACAAGATAGCCGAGCATGCCGAGGTCATCTCGTCCATCGGAGTTGCGGCAGCCATGATACACGAAGAAGTCGAGAGAACCATAAGCGATCCAAAACCGGAGGACATCTCTGAGCTGGCAGAGGAAGTAAAAAAGACAGTCCTTGAGCGGGGCGCCATACCGGAATCCATAACCATACAGTCAGAGTACGTCAGCGAGCGCTCGCTTCTGCGCGTCACCGCCATGGGCAACGTTTCTCTTGACGTGGGGACCACCGCTGCGGAGGAGATAAACGAGCAGGAGGCCTTTGTCCTTGCCTGCGAGCTGTTTGGCGTCAACGAGGGCGTGCAGCGGATCTTTGACATGAAAAACTACCACATATTTGCCTGCGAGGTGAGCAAGAAAAAGCTGTTCTTAAAATCAAAACGCCAGCCGGTCCTAGTACTGGACAAGTTTGGGCGTGTCCGGCTTTCCATAGACAACGCGGCCATAATCGACGGGTCCCCTGACGACGTGGCAGACCGCGTCGATGGCCTGCTGCAGAGCAGCCAGGCCAGCGGAAAGGATCTGGCTCCGCAGGTGCACCTGCTTGACGGCATAAAGCTGATGGACTTTTCTAGCCTTACTGCACCGGAGCACGTGTCTCGGGCGGTAAGAGACGAGCTGAAAAAAGCCGCAGCAAAAGAAGTAGCCGTGATAATCAGGCTTGAATGACCGTGTTTGAAATACTGGGCTGCACACCGCCAAACGTGCAAAAATGCACTGGCATCGTCCGGGCCGGCGGCGTTATCGTGTTTCCCACCGACACCACGTACGGCATTGGCTGCGACCCGTACAACGACGCGGCCGTTGAGCGCATATTCTCCATAAAATCAAGAGATCGGGGCAAGCCGCTTCCCGTTCTGGCCTACAGCGTCAAAGATGCAGAAAGGCTGGTCCGGTTCAACAGTGCAGCCAGAGTACTGGCTGGCAGGTTCTGGCCGGGAGCCCTTACCATCGTTGCGGAACTTGCAGACAAGTCTATATCTGCAAAGGTCACCGGCGGCAGGAACAACCTTGCCGTGCGCGTGCCGGCCAACGACTGCGTGCTGTCGCTGCTCAAGGAATGCCGGTACCTTGTTGGCACCAGCGCCAACATCTCTGGCCGAAAACCGCCGGCCAGCAGCCAAGACATCGTGGATTCCGGCATTTCCGGCTTTGACGCGCTGCTGGTAGACGACCGGATATCCGGGACTCAGTCCACTGTGGTGGACGTGACTGGCCCCAAGGTTGAAATAGTGAGGGCGGGCGCCATCAAACCGGAAGAGATTTTCTCCGTGCTAGGGACATGAACTTCAACCTCATTGCCACGACTTACCGGTTCAGAGAAGAGGACGCGTACGACGAGCTTTTAGACCTGCTGGCGGAGTTTGGCGACGACAGCGCCGAAGCCGAGATAAGCAAGATAAAGGGGATTATCCTGGCACAGACCCGACTTGACCCATTTTCCGTGGTACAGAAGCTGAAAGACGCAGTCTCGGAACCCTGGCGCGTACGGTATCTGCTCCGGGTCATCCCGGTTGAAATGGTGGTGCCAGCCGGCCTTGACGAACTCACGCAGGCTGCAGTAAAGCTTGGCGGCAGGATCGCAGAATCCGACAGTTTCCGGATAACCGTGGAAAAGAGGCACAGCCAGCTTCACATGTCGGAGATAATCGACGTCATAGCGGAGGAGATCAAAAGAAAGGTGAACCTTGAAAACCCGGACTGGTTAGTCATGATCCAGATACTTGGTTCGGAAGCCGGTGTTTCCGTACTAAAGCCGGACCAGATCTTTAGCTCGACGGTTGAGAAGCGCAAGATGGGCGACTAGACCAGGATAGCCGCGCGCTCTAAAAGAAAACCAAGAAAGTCGGCGTCGTTCATCTCCCTGTTTATGGAAAGACTTGTGGAGATCTGTTTTTTCTTTTCAGTGCTTGGCCCTATCACCGAGTCGTCCTGGCCAAATCCTGCCAGCGTGCCGGCAAACCTGTGCAGCGCTTCCCGGTTCTTTGACAGGCACACAAAGCAGCCGGCATGCCCTGACTTTAGGCCCGCCCTCCTGATGGCTTCAGATATCTGGTTTGTGCATGCAAGGCGCAAAAGCAGCTCTGTTTCCGGCTTGTCTGCTATCATCACGCCTCTGTCCATGGCCTCAAGCGTGATCTGAACGACGCCAAGGACATGGTCAGGGCCAAACACCGCGCCGGCGTCAAAAGCCTGCATCAGCAAGTCTGGATTTTCCAGGCGCAGTCTGTCCAAAAGTTTTCCTGCGTCACCTTCCACCTTGCAGACGCCTGCCACCAGCAGGCTCCAGCCGCGCAGCTCAGCCACCGTGGACCACCGTAAGCACGGTCACAGTGTCGCCATCCTTGACCACGGTTTCCAGCCCTGCCATGGCTGCCGAGTCCATGCCGTTTACTGCAACTATCAGGTTGCCCGGCTCAAGCAGCCTAGGTTGTGCCGACATGCTCTGTAAAAACGTCAAAATTTCAGAAACGGAAACTTTTGGCCTGTCAAGCTCGACGGCCGGCTTGCCAACCGCTTTTTTAGCGCCGCCCAAAAGCCGGATCGTTATCATTCATCCGTCGATTCTTCTGATTCTTCTGCTTCCTCAGAGATGGAGGCCTTTTCCTTTGCCGCCTCCTTTCGGAGGTGGGCTGTGATGTACCCTGCCAGCTCGTTTCGCAGAACCTTTGAAGTGACAATTGAAACCTCGTTTATCACTTTCTTGTTGGCATCGAAATCCTGGCCAAACTTGTTGGGGTACTTTTGCAGCAGTTCAGTCGATATGCGCTTTATACGGTTCATTGATACGCAAACAAAGGCAAGCTGAATGTATTATATACGTTGTGACCAAGTATTTTTTCACGTCTTTATGGCGGAAACCTGCAAAAATCCGCTGCTAGCCGGCTGAAAGAAAGGACTCGGTATTCTTTTGAAACATCTGCATGGCCTCCTCGTAGGGCAGTCCGAGAACCCCGGCGGCGTTGGCCACCACCGTTACCAGACACGAAGTCGGCAGCGCCGGCCTGTCCTCAAAGCACCGCGGGTACCTGACGGGGCCATCCGTCTCCACAAGGATCTGGTCTTGTTTGCTGTTCTTCAGGAGCGTTTTCTTGTCGTCGGCGTACACCAACGCCGGCCCGTACGAGACATAAAGCCCCATATCCATGCACCGGGCCAGCTGCTTCTTGCTTCCGGCAAACCAGTGCAGCAGCACCCCCTTCAGGCGGTAGGAAGGCAGGATGGCCAGTATGTCGTCAAGAGACCTGCGGGAGTGTATGGAGACCGGCTTTCCCGTGGACTCTGATAATTGCAGCATCTCTGCAAAAACCTGCTTCTGGCGTTCGTACGGGACGCCGCGTTCAACGTAGGTTGGATCAAGGCCAATCTCGCCGATTCCGTCCACATGATCTATGTTTTGCCTGACAAGGTCTATGAACTGCTGCGGATCCTCGCTGGCAGAGAATTCCGGGTGTATCCCGACAAACTGCTTTACTACATCAGAATTGTTGAACAGCCTAAAGCTGTCAAACGTCGTATGCAGGTTCACCGTCACAGAGCACGCCGTGATGTTCATTGCCTTAAGCGACGTCAGAATGTCGCCAAGGTACCCGGAATATTCTTTATCTGTCAGGTGAACATGCGCATCGTACAGCAACAAAGCATCTTGGAAGACTGCGGCAAATAAATTTTGAGTTTGCTGGAATTAGCGTTGCAGAAACAGCTCGTTTGCTGCGGTTCAAGCTGTTGAACACGAGTACCTCAAGAACAGTCTGTCTGACGAAAATCACTATGCCGTTGTATGACAGGAATTCTATGCTCTGGTTTCATCTGTGGGCTGCTGATAGTCTGTGATGGTATCGCAAAGTACCTTGGTCGCCTTGACGCTCCCGTCGGGATTGATCACCTTGATTGTCAGGTTGGGGTTGTAGCCCCAAAATGCCTGCCTGCATTCCAGGCACATCATCGTGTTCTCAAAGACCGGTACTGCGATGTAGACAAAGTCTATTGTGGTAAAACCCTCTTCCAGGGCCTTTTGCAGGGCTCTGTACTCTGCATGCTCTTCTTTTTTGCTGCTTACTTCTATGTAGGAAGCCGGGAAGTATCCACCTATCCTGTCATGATTGCGGGCCAGTATGCAAGCTCCGCCCCGGAATGTAGTAAACTTGGAGAACGCCTTTCTCTGGTAGTTAAGAGCTGCCCTGATGGCAATGTCTTCCCAAGGATACCCTGCGCTGATGCTGGAGTATTTTCTTTGCATCTCGATTCTTGACTTTATGTCTTCTGCTCCCAACATTGCTTTGCCCTCTGTCATAATTATCCACGAATTACTATAAAACCAAAACGCTTGGAACGCTCCTCTATGATCGATGGATCATGATTCACTATGGTTAATTGTCTGAAAAATACCGAACTGCTTTTGCATCAAATAAATTTTTAACAGGCATGCCTGCAGACTAGGCAGATGTCTTCGGGTCCAGAGTTCGGCCTTGCCGCCATGTACAGGATAATGAAAAAGTCCGGCGCAGACAGAGTCAGCGACGATGCAGCGGACGAGCTGCGGAAGGTTTTGGAGGAAGTCGGCGAGCGTATAGCAAAACAGGCCGTGGACCTGTCAGTCCATGCTGGCAGAAAGACAGTCAAGCCAGAAGACATCCGCTTTGCCGCAAAAAACATCGTTCGACTGTGATGCTTAAAACCTATTAAGCGTCAGCCGTCTTTTAGTCACACGGGCAGTTCAAACATACTTGTCATAGGATTTGGAGACCTGACCAGAAGGCGGTTGCTAAAACCGTTGCGCAGGATTGGCTGCAAGGTGGTGTTTGTCGACATAAAGAAGATCAGCCGCCGCGACAGAAAGCGCTTTTCAAAATGCTGCAAGTTCATACGCGATGACGGCAGCCCAAAAATCATAAAAAAGATCAGAAATAAAATCGAGAATGATAACATAGTGTACTTGGCCATACCGCCTGACCGGTATGCTGCTGCAGTCCGGAAATACAAGTCCGTGGCCAGGATCTTTGTACTTGAAAAGCCCTGGGCAAGGTCGGTTGCCGAATTAAACAAGATCCGAAAACTCGCCAAAGACCGGATAGTTGGAGTCGACCACTACCTGTGGAAGCCCGAAGTCCGCGGCTTTCTTTCAGTGCACGCCGGCAACCCCGGCGCGATACAGGTCACGCTCTGCGAGGACAAGCTGCCGTCTACAAAACGCGAGCATTTCTGGCTTTCTGGCATAATACTTGACATGCTGCCCCATGCGCTGTCGCTGATCTCCGCAGCGTTTCCGGATGCCGAGCTAAAACCCACAAGGGTGGTGACGCGGACCTGCAACCACAAAAAGATGGTCAAGGCAAGGCGCCTATATGGCACAAAGCCGAATTTCTCTGACGAGACTTTTGCTAGGATCGATCTCGGAAGTGCCAACGTGGTCCTGGGCATGGGAGTCAAGGTCCGGCCTGTAAAATACCTTAAAGGTTCCCTGAAGTCATCCAAGTTTCTGCGGGCAGATCCATTCTTTGTGGATATGTCAAACGGCCAGTATTACATCAACGGCAGAAAATTCAAGCCGCAAGGCGACGAATACCGCGATATTCTTGCGGCCCTTGCTAAAGAGGAGTTTGAACGGTTCGCAGGGCCCATACAAATGGAAAGACAGGTCAGTCTGCTTGAAATAGTGGAATCGATGAAAGTCAGATCTGCTGATCATACAGCCGGTGCTGATGTTTCCAATCTCTAAGACTTACTGCAAGATTTCCATACCCAGCTGACGCGTTATAGTAGACGGATCGTAGTATGTCTTCAATTCGTTTATCTTGCCGTCATCGAATTCAACAATCAGTGCGCCGCGGAAACTGATCTTCCTGTCTGTAGGCGGCATGCCGTGCAGCCCGCCCGTGTTTGTCCCTTCAAAATCGACCTCCGCAGCCAGGCGGTGTTCGTCTGCTGTTACCGTTGCGGGGTTGATGCGCAGGTCTGGAAACGCCAGGAATATGTCCTGCCAGTGACCCTCTGCTTCGAACTTGCCCTTTGCATGTCCAAATGCGGTGCCTTTGATCTGCACATGATCAGTTACACAGGTCAGCATCCGTTCAATGTCGTGCCTTTTGTATGCCTCAACCCAAGCTTTGAAAACGTGCAGGTTGGAGTCCCGACTCACGATAGTGGGTCTGTATGAACCCTACTTAAAACTTGACCCGCACATATTGACGTATATAGCTGTGATCTATTTTCACGTCGTAAATTCAGATGCCTATGGGCATGATTTTTTTGGCGATGCTGCACATGATCATCAATTAACGCTTATCTTTTACCGACAGATATGCTGTGCATGGGATTTTTCGGCAAGAAATACGAATGCGGGTATTGCGGCATAAAGTTCAAGTCTGAGGATGACCTGACAGAACACGGACGCATGCACCTTTACGGGCATCACGAGCATTTTACGTGCCCGACCTGCGGAGATTTGTTCCACAGCAAGTCAGAACTAACGCAGCACAACAAGGATCACAATTGATAGCCGGCTGAAAACTCCCTGAACAAAAAGGTGTAAAAAGACCTACTTGAAGGCCTCTTCTTCTAGGATCTTGCGCTTCTTGCTCATCTGGAACAGGCTGTCTGTGCGTGCCAGTGCCTCGGCCCGTGGCCGTTTGAATACCATGGACTGTATGAGCATGTGGTTCTCCGGTATCACCATTCCGGTCTGGTCATCAGAGTAGGCAAGCTTGACCGTGTCGTCCTGCACGCGGAGTATGTCTTCGTGGACGTGCACCATGTTGGTGTCGCCGTGAACAAAGCCCAGTTCTATGGCCTTCTTGCGCACGTCGCCGGTGCCCTTGGCTGACTTGAGGATCGCGACGCCAAACTCCTTGCGGTAGCATTCCAGTATCTCATCTTTAGTTGGAGCCTTGCCCTTGAACCGGATCATCATGTGGTGCAGGTGCATCATCCTAGACGGCACCTTGAACGCGTCTACGTACAGGTTGGCGTCGGGGATAAAGTCCTTGACGTCATCCTGGTGGTGGGGGTTTCTGTCCCATTCTATGGAGTCCTTGACGGCCTTGGTATCTTCAAGGTCCGCCCATCTCCTGATAAGCGAAACATCGTAGCGCAGTATTCTGTCGCCAAACCTCTCCTTAAGAGGCTGCATGATGCGGCCCATGCCAGAAACGTTGCAGCTGCCCTGGATGACGTAGGTCCTGCCGGCTGCCTTGTCATAGTTGACCCGGGAGTTGTGTATCATGTCGGCGACTGCAAACTCGCCGTGCCGGTCCTCGCCTCCCTGAAATATGGCCGGCTTGCTCATGGGCAGGTACAGGTTCTTTTTGTTTTCAAAGCCGCCGCCTTCCTTGGCTGCATCCACTACCAGATCTGCGCTGCCTACGGCGTCCCTGACTGTGCCTGTGATGTTGTAGCCTTTCTCCTTGCACTGGCCAACCAGGTCGTCTGGAACAAATACGTTGTAGTGGTTGTCAAGGGCCTCCTTGACCTTGTCGTCGATGGTGTACTTTGCCACACCAACGAACTGGATCTCCTTGTCGACGGACAGCGCGGTTGCAAGACGTCGTCCTATGTTACCGTAACCGTTTATGAAGACTTTGACCAAAACTTATCACTCTTTTCTGGAAATGATGTAAAATTGTAACCATCAGATTATAAGTTTTCCTACATATCTGTAGATGCATAGAAGCTTAAAATGGCTGGCTGTCATCCGGTATGATACTTGGCAAAAAGCCATCGCCGCGGGCACAAGCATAAGCGTGAAGCAGCGATGCGCATCAGCATGTCGCTTCCACCGGAACTGCTTTTGGAGTTTGACCAGTCCATGAAAAAGGCGGGGTTCTCAGACCGGTCCAAGGCCATCCAGACAGCGCTGCATTCCTTCATCGACCAGTACGACTGGGACAAGGGCGAGGACAGCAAAAAGGGTGCCGGCGCGATAATGATGCTGTACGACAACCATGCCTACAGCCATGATGATTCTGCCACACACGTACAGCACAACTTTTCCGACATAATAAGCGCGACAACCCATCTCCATCTTGACCATCACAACTGCCTTGAGACTGTCATGGTGCGGGGTGATATCAAGAGGATAAAAGAGCTCACCAAGAGCCTCTCAGAAAACCGCGGGATAAAGAGCCTGAAAGTTCATTTTGTCAAGATAGTATAGCACTGTTAGCCGGTAATGGAAAAAGAGTGCTATTGTAATTAAATATTGAATTTTTCAAACGCTTTTTAGCAAGATTTCTTGCGGAAGCCATAGGGGCCGATCCCTGCATCATTATGAACTATCTTATCCATTATGGATATTTAGCCGATGTCGGCAGAATTTACCGTTTCTTGCCTGTTTCTGCAACACCGTATTCTGCATTTGTAGATTGCAGAAAAGTTGGCAACTTTTTATAGTTCCTTTACAATTGCATGGTATGGCCACAGTATTACTGGATGAAAAGATCGTAATACTGAGGTTGAGGAGGCTGGGACAATAAAATGTCAGGCCAGCAATCCAGGAAAAAAATCGTAGGCGTGGTTGTTGCTACCGCCATCGCCGTCGGGCTGGTCATCGGCGTGTCTCTGTACGCGGCTGCCGGAAGCGGTGCTGCATCTGTCGACAGCCCATCTGACGGCAAACTCAAAGTCGTGACCTCCGTTGCTCCCATCACAAACATTGTCAGAAATATTGGTGGAGACAGGATACAGCTGACCGGCATAGTGCCGGAGGGAGTCAACTCCCATACCTTTGAGCTGACCCCATCAGACGCAGTCGTGGTAAGGGATGCAGACCTTGTAATAATAAACGGGCTTCACCTTGAAACAGATTTTGAAAGGGTGATAGATGCTTCAGGCAGACCAGACCTGCAGCTGCTCAGGCTTGCGGACAGCACCGTAACAAGGGAGCAGTGGGTTTTTGATTTCAGCTTCCCACAAGAAAGAGGTGATCCAAATCCGCATCTGTGGCTCAACGTGGCGTATGCAATGAAGTATTCTGAGCTTGTCCGCGACAAGCTGATGGAGATGGATCCGGCAAACGCCAGCTACTACTCTTCAAACGCTGACAGGTATCTGGCGCTTCTCCAAAAACTGGATCAGGGAATAATGCAGTCGGTCCAGACCATCCCGGAAGGAAGCAGAAAGCTTGTCACCTACCATGATTCCTGGGCCTATTTTGCCCCGCGTTACGGTATGAGCGTGATTGGAGCGGTGCAGCCGTCAGACTTTGGAGAGCCCACACCGCAGGAAGTGGCAAGGATCATAGACCAGGTACGTGCAGAACGGGTGCCGGCGATATTTGCTTCTGAAGTCTTTCCAAGCAAGGTGGTGGACCAGATAGCAAGGGAAGCAAATGTGAAAATAGTTGAAACCCTAAGAGATGACGACCTTCCCGGCGAGCCGGGTTCTGCCGAAAATACCTATGTAGGAATGATGCTGTCCAACATGCATGCAATGATACCCGCACTTGGCGGAAACGTGGATGCGCTGGCAGGCATCGAGCCGGGCAACACCTACGGAGGCGCCTGAAAACATGGGTGATGACGCCCTTGAGCTAAGCGAGGTTACCTTCGGCTATTCTTATCACAAGCCCGCAGTTGAGGGCATAAACCTTCAGATCCCAAAGGGCGGATTTGTGGGGATCCTTGGGCCCAGCGGGTCTGGCAAGACCACGCTTTTAAAGATCATAGCCGGCCTGCACAAGCCGTGGTACGGGTCTGTCCGGTTTAATGGTAGCAGGATCGGGTACGTGCCGCAGGTAGAAAGCGTGGACTGGACTTTTCCGGTGACAGTCAAGGAAGTGGTCTCCATGGGCATCTGGGATAACTCTGGAACTGGTCCCTGGATAAGCAGGGTGGCTGGCGAAAAGATCCGGTCTGCCCTTGAAAGTCTGGATATCGAAGATTACATGGCAAGGCAGATAAGCGAGCTTTCAGGCGGGGAGCAGCAGCGCGTGTTTCTTGCAAGGGCCCTGGTACGCTTTCCAGACATGCTGGTGCTAGACGAGCCGACGTCCGGCGTGGACTATAACACCCGGGAGACCATACTGGACGTGCTGGCAAAGCTGAACCAGTCTGGGACCACCATAATCCTCACGACCCACGATATCTCTGGAGTCGCAAAGCGCCTGCCGCGCATAGTGTGCATGAACAAGCGCATAATATCGGAGGGCGCGCCAAAAGAGATCCTTACCAACGAAAACCTCCTTGAGACGTACGGCCTGATAGACAGGGGTGACAGCTGACTGGATTTCCTGCAACCCTTCCAGTACGAGTTCTTTACCCGCGGAATTGTCGTGGCAATAATGGTGGGCGGCATATGCGGCACGCTGGGCGTGTACATCATCCTGCGCGGCATGAGCTACATCGGACACGGGATGTCGCACGCCGTTTTTGGCGGGGCCGTCGTCAGCTACATAATAAACATCAACCTGTACATCGGCGCGGCCCTGTGGGGCTTTTTGTCGGCATTCATCATCAACGAGATAAGCCGGCGCAACAAGATCAAGGCCGATGCTGCCATAGGTGTGGTGACCACGGCCGGCTTTGCGGTGGGAGTACTCTTGATAAGCACCACGCGCAGTTTTACTCGGAACTTTGAGGCCCTGCTTTTTGGCAACATCCTTGGAATAACAGACCAGGACCTGCTGATGATAGTGGGCGCGTCAGCTGTAACGATCCTCTTTGTGCTCCTTGCGCACAAGCGGCTCATGTTCACGCTCTTTGACAAGGAGACAGCCAAGACTTACGGTGTAAACGTCGAGCTTGTCGAACTGATGTTCTCCTTTGTGCTTGCCACGGTTGTTATTGCGTCCATGTCGGCCATCGGTGTTACGCTGCTCGCCGCCACCATCGTGGCCCCGGCCATATCCGCAAGGATGCTTACAAATAATTTCCAGAAAATGATCATCGCATCTGCCGCTATAGGCGCGGTAACCGCGTTTGCAGGCATGTATGCCAGCTTTTACCTTGACTCTGCGTCCGGGGCCACCATCGTCCTGTTTGGCGCCGCAGCCTTTGGGATCTCTGCCCTGTACGCGTTTTTCAAAAGAAAGTACCACATGCACTCCCATGCCGGGCTGGTGCACGCGCATCCGCATACCCACACTGCCGAGCACAGACATGAGCACAAACTGTGAGGCTGCAATAGTGGTTGTGGAATTGATTCGCCGCGGTCGTTAACAGGCTAAGGCATACAATCTGGATAACGTGGTTTCAACGGATAGTTTGTTAATTCCATCCATCTTGCTTCTTGCCGACGATTTTGTCCACCATCGTGACAGAAATTCTGCACTAGCTTTAAATACGATGTTTGGCCCGGTAAGTACGGGTTATGCAAAGAGGCGGTCGCTTTTGGCCACGGCCGGACATCAAAGGGTAGTATTTTGTCCAGGAAGAAAAAGATCCTGATTATCGATAATTACGACTCGTTTGTGTACAACATCGCGCAGCTGCTAGGCGAGATGGACACCGATCCTGTGGTGGTCAGAAACGACAAGATCACTGTTAAGGAAATCAAAAAGATGAACCCCGACGGGATTGTGATATCCCCGGGTCCTGGCCACCCGGCAGACAGAAAGTACTTTGGCGTGTGCACCGATGTCATCCGGGAGATGGGGCCAAAAACCCCGATACTGGGAGTCTGCCTTGGGCATCAGGGCATAGTCCATGCCTTTGGAGGCGAGGTCATCAACGCCAAAAAGGTGCGGCATGGCAAGACCAGCGTCATTGAATACAGCGACAACAAGGACCGGCTCTTTGAGTCGGTCAACAACCCGTTTCGGGCAACGAGGTACCACTCACTGGTGGCAGACAAGAAGACCATCCCAGACTGCCTTGAAGTCACGGCGCGAGCCAAAGACGACGGCGAGATCATGGGCATACGCCACAAGGAATATCCAATTGAAGGGGTGCAGTTCCATCCCGAGTCTGTCCTGACCGGCGAAGGCCGCAAGATCCTGTCCAACTTTCTTTCACTGGTGAAGAAATGACTCCGGCTGACCTGCGGCCGGTCATACGCAAGCTGGTTGCAAGAACCGACCTGACGGAACAAGAGATGGGCCAGACGCTGGACCTGATACTTTCAGGCAGCGTGCCGGAGGCTGCCGTTGCGTCCTTTCTTGTGGCGCTGACCATGAAAGGCGAGACTGCTTTGGAGATACGCTCCATCCTTCAATCCATAAGGAGGCATGCTACCCGGATCACGCCTGCGGTAAGCGGGCCGCTCATCGATACCTGCGGGACCGGCGGCGACTCTATCCGGACTTTTAACGTCAGCACAGCTGCTGCCATAGTGGCCGCGGCAGCCGGGGCCAAGGTGGCCAAGCACGGCAACCGGTCTGTCTCCGGCGTCTGTGGAAGCGCGGATTTCCTTGAATACGTCGGCCTTGACCTTGGCGCCCCGCCGGAAAAAGTGCAGAGCTGCATAGAGACTGCGGGGATCGGGTTTCTTTTTGCGCCGGCGTTTCATCCGGCCATGAAGAACGTTGCGGCTGCCAGAAAGACCATCGGCATACGGACCGTCTTTAACATAGTGGGGCCGCTGAGCAACCCCTGCACCAACCTGTCGGGGCAGGTCATAGGCGTCTTTGAGCCTCTGCTCATGGAGATGCTGGCCGAGGTCTGCCAGGGCTACATAAAGGAGGCCATGATAGTTCATGCGGCAGACGGTTTTGACGAGCTGTCCAACACCTGCGACAACGACATACTGTGGATTACCGGGGGCCAGACCAAAAGGCTGAAGCTGTCGCCGCGGGTGGTCAACATGGCCACTGCAAGGCCGGAGCAGCTGGTCGTAACAAGCAAGGAAGACTCGATCCAAAGCACGCTTCAGGTAATCTATGGCACGGCAGCGCAAGAGAAGGAAGACATGGTGGTGCTAAACGCCGCGGCAGCCCTGACCGTGGGCAAGGTTGTAAGCGATATAAAAGATGGCGTGGAGCTTGCCCGTCATGCCATAAAAAGCGGCCGGTCTAAAGAAAAGCTGTCGCAGCTGATAAAGGGCTGCGGCGATCCAGCAAAGCTGGAAGCAGCTGAAAAGCAGTTCCTCTAGTCGTCGTCCTTTTTCTTCTTTGGCGAGTCCTCGATGTCGTCGATTCCCTTCTCGTTGACAGTGAACCGGGTGTCCTGGTACGGGTGGTACGGCGAGTCGATTATCTTGGCGACGCGGTCGGTTCCTGACTTCCTTAGGTATACCCTGTACGTAGATGCGTGCCCGATGACGTTTCCGCCGGCCGGCTTGGTGGGGTCTCCAAAGAACGTGTCTGGCGTGGACTGGACCTGGTTGGTGACAACAATGGCCACGTTGTAGATCTCTGCGGTCCTAACCAGCTTGTGCATGATGCCGTTTAGGCGCTGCTGCCTGTCTGCCAGGGTACCGCGGCCGGCAAATTCTGCGCGGTGAAGAGAGATGATGCTATCGATTATTATCAGCTTGGCCTTGAAATCGTCGATGTATTTTCCAAGGGACTTGACCACCAGCTCCAGGTGGCTGCTGTTGTATGCCTTGCAGATGGCTATTCTTTTGAGCACTTCGTCAGCGTTCAGACCCCGTGCCCTTGCTATCTGGTCAACGCGCTCGGGTCGGAACGTGCCCTCGGTATCTATGAGTATAACGCCGCCTCCAAGACCGCCTTCCGTCGGCGGAAGCTGCGAAGTAACACACAGCGTGTGGCATATCTGGGACTTGCCGGAGCCAAACTCGCCGTAAAACTCGGTAATTGCCTGCGTCTCTATTCCGCCAAGCAAAAGCTCATCCAGAGCCTTTGAGCCAGTGGTGCACCGGAGAAGGGCTTTTCTCTTTTCCAGCTCCACATCGGCGGTGGTAAACTCGTTGTCAAGAATCCCGCTTTCCCGCAACAGTTTCTGCGCAGCCATGATAAAGTTGGACGCCGCGTCTTTTGAGCCGCCCAGGTCGGACGCCAGTTCTTCTGGAACTGCAGTGGCAAGCTCCATGACAGAATTGATTCCGGCCTCGCGCATCTTGCGGGCTGTCGTTGGCCCGACGCCGTCAATGTCCTCAATCTCAAGCTCTGCTACACTTTTAGAAGGTTCTGACATTCCTGACTGTTAGAGATTTTCTGCAGATATATAATGTCTGGCGCACCGTTGGGGGAGGGGGTGGGTGTTAAAATAGAAAAAAGTCAGGGAAAAAGTATCTTTACTTCTTTCCCTTTGCCTTAGGCTTTGCCTTTGCCTTAGCTGGCTTTTTAGCCACGACCTTAGCACCCCCACTCCCACTACCTATCTTGAACATCTTGGTACCGCAGACAGAACATGTACCAGATATAGCCGGGCGTCCGTTCTTCATGGTGACCTGTTTTTCTCCCTTCATTTCGCGCTTTGCTTTGCATTTTACACAATATGCTTGTGTTGCCAACGTGCGTAGGTCTCGCGCGGTAGTATATAAGATTGGCTGTAAAACGACCGATTTCGTAACTTTTGTCTTTGAGCGCTTGTGCAAAAACCGTCCTTATGCAGTATTTTTGTTGGGGAATCGGTCAAAAACCATCTGAAAATCGCTGTCAGGTGAAACAAACAAGAGTATCGATCTTTTTATCGCAATTTTTCAGAAAAATTTTTAGATGATCTGCGGTCAGGAATCAAAAAATAGCTGCGCCGCGTGCAGGAGCGAAAGCAAATTCCATATGGTATCAGGATAGACTGTAAACACGGAACCATGTGGCCTGATCAGGCAAAAATTACTACATGCTTTTATAGAAAGGGGACGTATCATGACACCATGTCAGCGACAGAAGGTGTTCTAAAAAAATACGAAGAACTTATCGACGTCTGTCAAAAGACAATGCCAAAAGTAGACCTTGAACTCATCCTGGACCTGATAAGGAGAACCAAAGAAGAAAAGCGGATGCCCCGGTTTGCCCTGGAAGTCTTTACAAAAGACGGCACGGATTCGGAGAAGGCCCGTGAGTACATCTTTAGCAAGACCGGCATGGTGCCAGCGGTGTTTGACAACGGGACCCATTACGTAACAAACCAGCAACTGAGCCTTGAAATGCTTAAAGAGATCTCAGACAGCGACGATGTGGAATCCGTAGAGGGGACGTACATCGGCTACGCCAGTGGAACAGGAGCGATGCACGAGCACCGGCACTAAGCAATGCCGTCGTGTTGACAGGACCAAGGCAATCCAACTCTGCAGTTTCGACCTGTAACACGACTGATTTAGACATACGACGGCGTGAAGCATTGCATAATCTGTAAGACCTGAGCAAAGCTCCGGATTTCCTATTTGTGTGGGATAGAACTAAAGTTGAGGCTGCATCTTTGCTATCCTGGCTCACCCATTTCCTGTTCGTCCATCACTGCTTTTAGGATCCTTGCCTTGACGTCGTCCATGTCGATGTTGGCCTGCAGGAATTTGTAAAGATCCGATGGGCCGAGAATGCCGATGGGTTTGCTGTCGCTGTCCACAACCAGCAGATGCCTTACTTTGTGGCTAAGCATCAGGTCTGCGGCTACTTCCACGCTGGACTTGGGATCTATGGTTGCTACGGGCGTGGACATTATCTGCTGAACGCTGACATCCTTGCTGCCTGCGCCCTGCGCACATATCCTGTGGACAAAGTCGCGCTCTGTTACTATGCCCACCGGCTTTTCATTTTTGTCAACAACGATAAGGGAGCTGATCCTTTCATCGCGCATCTTCTTGGCCGCTGTCAGGGCGGTGTCCGCTGCATCCACGGTTTGTATCTTTGTGGACATTATTGCTTCTACAGCATTTTCCATGGGTGTATTGTCCATCGATTGTATAATAGATTGTCGATTGTGCTATCTTACCACAAGAACGGGGCATTTCACGTGGTTCGTTACCTTGTGGCTGACGCTTCCAAGCAACAATTCCTTGAAGGCGCCCTTGCCTCTGCTTCCGATAACGACAAGGTCGCAGTTCTCGGTCTGCACGGTTTCTATGATCTTCTGGGCAGCGTCTCCCTTTTTTAATATCGTGCTTGCGTTTTGCACGTTTCTTTCCTCAGCCTTTCTGCCGTACGAGTCGACAGTCTGCCTTCCCAGATCTAAAAGTGCTTCGTCAATGTGGGCCGAGACTCTTGTCCCGCTGGTCATGGACTGGTGGGCAACATGGATTATGAGCAGGCGTGATCCGTATTTCTGGACAAGGTCTATCGCTATTTCAAACGCCCTGTCTGAATACTCTGAACCATCGACCGCAACCAGGATATTATTAAACATGGAATTGAAAACCCGACTGTCCGTATAAATCATTTACATCTGTTGCACAGAACCGCATTCTGCCACGAGATGAATTTTTATATCTTGTTGTTTTATCTCTCATGGAATTGGCGACCGATTCTGGGTCCAACGACATAGGTTCCCTTGGGTGGGACGAACTGGTGGCATTAAAACGCCAGCTGGCCGGCGAGCTCAAAGAGATCACCGACAAGGTGATCGACATGGACAGGAACAGGTCCTCGCAGATAAACAACGGCATAAAGGAGCAGCGCTCTTCCATGGACGCGGCAACTGAAAGGACCAGGCAGATCCGGCAGGAAATTGAAAAGCACAACGCCGACCTGCTTTCGGTAAGCGACAAGATCTCCAAGACAAAGAACTTTCTTTCAGTGATGGAGGCCCGCCTTCCATCAGAAAAGGAAGAAGACCTGTTGTCTGCAGTCAAGTCCAACCAGTCGCTGATAGATGAGAAAAAGTATTCCGGCGAGCGCGAGAAAAACGATATACTTTCGCGGATAAAGGATGCGTCCATGAAACTTGAAGCCATCAAGGCCACGCGCACCATACGGGAACAGTACCAGATTCTGACTGCCGAGTCTGCCAAGATAAATGCCCAGATAGCAAACCTGAACGAAGAGCGCGACAGGCTTCGAAGCAGGATAGCGGAGGCCAACGCCGAGCTGGACAGGCTGTACGATTCAAAGCGGAAAATGTCATCCGAGCGCGCAGAACACCTGTCCAAGTACGACAGCGCGGTAAAGAGGTTTGACGCCATAAATGCCAGGCTTGATGAGATGGCCGCCATGCGCAAACAACAGCGCGAGGAGTACGGCTACAACCTGCCCTCAGACACCCTGTTCAAGGTGAAGGAAACGGCAAAGAAAAAGCTGGAATCCGGCTCAAAGCTGAGCCTCGACGAACTCCGATTGCTGTACACGGAAAAGGACTGATCTTAAATACGCGCCGGAACCAATCAATGGCATGATAGTTACAACGATCCCTGACATTGAACACTACGGACACGGGATGCTGACAATGTCCGGAACAGCTGAATAGGAATTGGCCGTAAACGACTTTGCAGTGGCCTGCGCCATAGACGGATCGCCGGCTTATTTCACTTACCACAAGAACAACATGCTCATAATCCCGTCAAAAGAAGACGCACAGGCCGGCGTCAACAGTTTTGCGTACATCGAGCCGTTCATGGATTCGCTTGTCTCCCACGAATCGATACACGTCGTCATAAAAAAGCTGGAAGGCAATGAAACTTCCGAGTCGCTTGACGACCTTGAAGTCATAGTAGAGCATTCCGGCCGGCGGTTTCAAGTCACGTTAAACAACATGCTTTTTGCCAAGGACCATTCCGGCCTGGTGGTTCCCTGACTATTTTCTACAGGCTTTTTTCAGCGACGACGCCAGCGTCTTCAGGCCTGCCGTCCTGTTGCCGGACATATTGTTTATTATCGCGGACCCGACGATGATGGCGTCCGCGCCGGCCCTGACCATGAATCTTGCATGCTCCGGCTTGCTTATTCCAAAGCCCACGCCCACCGGTATCCTGCCGGCTGCAACCTGCTTTGCGCGCTTGATGGCCTCACCTGTATAGTTCTCAAAGGAACTGCGGGCCCCGGTTATGCCAAAGACGGACACGAGATACATAAAGCCTGATGAGTTTTCCACGATCTTGGCAAGCCTTGACTCCGAGGTGTTGGGGGACGCCAGGAACACGGTGGCAAGGCCAAGTTCGGCCGCTTTTGCCGAGTATTCGCCGGCCTCTTCCACCGGCATGTCCGGCAGGATAAAGCCGTCTACGCCGCACTCTTTGGACCTGGCCAAAAACTGCCCAAGGCCGGCCCGCACAAGTATGTTGGAGTAGGTCATGAAAAGAAGCGGCAGGTCCGGGTGTCTCTTTCTTATTCTTTTTGCCAGCTGCATGGCCTTTTCCGGCGTGACTCCGGCCTGCAGCGCCAGGTTTGAGGCCTGCTGTATGGTCGGCCCGTCAGCTATGGGGTCTGAAAACGGGATCCCAATCTCTATGATGTCCGCGCCGCCAGCCACAAGCAGGTCGATGGTCTTTTCTGTTGTCTTTAGGTCCGGGTAGCCGGCCACCACATAGCAGATGAGCGCGGCTTCGTTTCTTTGCGCCAGCTGGCCAAACTTTGCAGCGATCCTATTTTCTGGCATGCTTTTTGCCCTTCTTTGATAGGTATTCCTGCACGACCTGGACGTCCTTGTCTCCCCTTCCTGACAGGGTCACGACAATAACGTCGTCCTTGTCCATCTTCTTTGCCATCTTGACTGCATGTGACACGGCATGGGCCGATTCAAGCGCCGGTATGATGCCTTCCAGCCTTGACAGCGTAACAAAGGCATCCACGGCCTCGTCATCGGTGCAGGAGACGTACTTTGCCCGCTGGACGTCCTTTAGCATCGAGTGCTCCGGGCCCACGCCGGGGTAATCCAGACCTGCAGATATGCTGTGGGTATCAATGACCTGGCCGCGTTCATCCTGCAAAAGATACGTGAACATGCCGTGAAGCACGCCCTCAGAACCGGCGCAAAGAGTGGCAGAATGCTTGCCTGTCTTGATGCCCTGGCCTCCTGCCTCCACGCCCACCATCTGCACCGAGGGGTCGTCAAGGAACGGGTAAAACGATCCCATCGCGTTGCTTCCGCCCCCGACGCAGGCCACGATGGCCGTTGGAAGCCGGCCGTACCTCTGTAGCATCTCCTGCCTCACTTCGTTGCCGATGACTGACTGAAAGTCCCGGACCATCATCGGGTAGGGGTGCGGGCCCACCACAGAGCCTATCAAGTAGTACGTGGTCTGGACGTTGGATATCCAGTCGCGAATGGCCTCGTTTATCGCGTCTTTGAGCGTCTGTGAGCCCGAGTCCACGGGATGGACCTTTGCGCCAAGCAGCTCCATCCTAAAGACGTTCAACTTTTGCCTTTCAACGTCCTTGGATCCCATGTACACCTCGGCGTTCAGGCCCAGCACCGCGCAGGCAATCGCGGTCCCGACCCCGTGCTGGCCGGCGCCGGTCTCTGCAATGATGCGCTTCTTGCCCATCCTCTTGGCCAAAAGCGCCTGACCCAGAGTATTGTTGGTCTTGTGCGCGCCGCCGTGCAGCAGGTCTTCACGTTTTAGGTAGATCTTGGCGCCGCCAGCAAGTTCCGTCAGGTTCTTGGCAAAGTAAAGCGGCGTGGGCCTTCCGGCGTACTCGGTAAGGTAATAGTTCAGCTCCTTCTGGAAGTCTGGATCGTTTCTGTATTTTTCATAGGCCGACTCCAGCTCCTCGACGGCCGGCGCAAGCGTTTCTGGGATGTACTTGCCGCCGTACCGGCCGAACTTGCCTGCAACGGGATAACTGCTAAGCATTGACAGTGGCAGTATCAGAATTGGGTTATTAATCATATGCTTGATCTTGAAATCCAGTACCTGAACTCTATCTGCTGTCTCCTGCGCACTGTGTCTGTTTTTCATGCGTTGCCAAACACCTACGCCGACACAAAGGCCTCTCACCGGGACTGGATTTTTAAATACAACCTGGTGTCAGTAATGCCATGGAAGAATGGGACCCGTCTGCCGGAGAAATAATCCGCCGGTGCTACCATTGCCTGAGGACGGAAAAGACCGCCAAGATCATCCGGACCTCGCGCCAAAAGTACCTCTGCGAAGACTGCCTGATGCACTTTGAGCTCTGTCAGGGCTAAAGCGCGTTGAACAGTTCCGCAACCTTGGCCGATACGTTGCCCGTCTCCATGATGCTGGTTCCCACCAGAAAAGCGTCGGCGCCGGCCTTCCTCAGGTACTGGATGTCTGTCGGCTTGCTTATGCCGCTCTCGCTTATTATGGTGCTCTTGCCCTTGCCGTACTTTTTGAGCAGCCGCTCGGTGTTGGCCAGGTCCACCTTCAGGTCAGACAGGTTGCGGTTATTTATCCCCACCAGCTCGTACCCTGCATGAAGCGCTTCTTCATACTCCTGGCCGGTGTGGACCTCGACTAGCACCTGCATCTCTTTTTTGGCCGCGTAGTCGAACAGTTTTTCCATGCTTGACTCGGCCAGGTTCCTGTCAAACACCGCCTTTATGAGAAGGATGCAGTCTGCGCCGGCATGCTTGGCGGCGTCTATCTGGACTTCGCTTACCGTGATGTCCTTCATCAGGATCGGCACTGCCACTGACTTTCTGACTGAAATCAGGTTGTTCACCGAACCGTCAAACATGTATGGCTGCGTCAGGACTGAAAGGCCGATGGCGCCGGACCTGACCATTTCTGTGGCAATCTGCACCGGCGAGCCGGACTGCCGGATCTGGCCCCGGGAAGGCGAGGAGAACTTGACTTCTGTTATCAGCGGCGCGTGCCGGCAGGCCAAGATGGCTTTTCTCAGCGAAATAGTATCGTGGGTGATTCTCTGCTTTACTTCGTACGCGCCCTCGTCTATGGCTTTGAAAGAGTTTTCCACGAGCCTCTGCAACGTGTCTGGGCCGGCGAACCTGCTCATGAACAGCCGTCCGTTACGCCTGCAGGTATTAAATCCTATTTGGTAACAGTATCTGAGTTCGTGGCAAGAAAGTAGAATCTCCAAATCGGTCAAAGAATGGATCTACGAAATCTAGCAGTATCGTCAGATTCCAAAGATGGGATGTGTCTGACCACAGATCTTGCCCCAAGTTATCCGAGCTGCCCTTACTCGACTATCCTTAAATAGCATCTCCATTCCTTAAAGATATGAGCACGCCTCAAGAAGAGCGCAAGCCTCTTCCCGTGCTAAAATTATGTGACAAGATTTCTCAGTTTGGTACCGAACCAGGGGAGGGTGCATTATCTGTGGGAGATAATAGAAAGGATCTGGTTAAGCGTCTGCAATTCATGCTCAAAGATTTGGAACTTCTTGGAGCAAGCGGGGAAAATAACGATGGAGTTGATGGTATTTTCGGTGAGCAAACACGAAAAGTAGTCCTTGATTTTCAAACAAACCATAAACATACAGATGGAAATCTCCTCAAACCTGATGGAATGGTCGGTCCTAGAACAGCTGATTCTTTGAATAGGGCCATGGTTGGAATATGGTACGATCACTATCAAACACCGAAGGATCTGGTGGAGAACAAAACCTTCGTTACTGCTACGTCTGAATTTCTATCAAATGGCTTTGAATTTCAGGTAGATGAAACAATCGAAACAACAACCGGGGATGTTCCAAACAAGATTCAAAGAACCGATGGACGAACCGCATTTGTAACCATAGCACCACCACTCAAACCACGGCCTACTTTTGACGTAAAGGTAGTTGATGGCGACTTAAAGGCAGTAGGGGAAGGTACAACATTCCATGTAGATGGTACGAAAACTAGAACCACTGATGAAGAAAGCAACATCAGGCTAAACAAGAACAAGACATTCTTGTCGCTTATAGAAAGCTCTGAATAATCTTCCATAGTTCAACACCCCTGTCCTGTATAAACATGATTCTTGGCGAAAATATACCTTCAATTTTTCAGAAAAAAAGTGGTAGGGATTTTTGAGTATAGTTGATCTTGCCGGATTGTCTGAATGCAATTTCTGATTATCTTCGTTTGGTGATAATTGAAAGTAAATCCTATTGATTAGAAAAGGATCTCTTTCATTCCATTTACTAGAGGATCCGGACTTATCTGTTTAAGACTCGGTGGAGCTGATCCCAATAGCCGCTTCATTTCGGGTTCAAAATCAAAAACTGTTCCACCGGGTCCTGCCTCGCCAGGAGGATCATGCACATCGGCTAATGTGCTATCAAACTTGGTCGCATCGGCTCCCCAAGCAGATATCAAATCTGGACTAAACTTCTTGCCAAATGGTAACTGTGCACTACGGGATTTACTATACCCACTATCGTTATAATCAGTCCTAGATCCTCCATGGGATGATCCACTTGCAAAATCAAGGATCATATTAAATTCTGCAGATTTTATGACGTTTTCATAAAGAGAAACTCCTGTTCCGAAGCGACTGTCGAGTTTATCAAAATCTTTTACTATGAATACCTTCATCTTAACAGGAGCTGCGGGGTAAGGAAAACACAATCTAGCCGCATCTAGGCCCTCTAAAGCAGAAATTATTGTAGGTATGTCGATGTTAGCAAACTTGGTAAATTTCGGGTTCTTTACTAATCGGAATTCAATAAACGTTTGTTCATTAGATATTAGTGTCAAAGACATATCTTTGACAGGATTCAACTTTGGGATGTCCTCTATCTTTTCTCCTCTGAAGAAGTTGTTCGCTTCGGCAATTTTAAAAAACTCCTTCCATTTCTGGGCGGTAAATTTCTGTACTCCAAAAGTGCTTATCAAGCTGTCAAACAACATGGTTGAAATGTCTGGACATCGTTTGCTAGATTCATAAATTCGTAGTTGAGGAAAAGCATCAAAGAAAATTAAGAAATTTCCTCGTTCTAAAAACCTGAATAACCCTGCACTGACTGTTGAAGCAGCAGGAAAGGAAGTAAACAGTGAGGGAATCAAAAGTATTGCATCCATCAGGTCTGTTCTTTTAAGGTCAGTCATTGTGTAACCTGCATTCCTGGATACAAGGTGTGCCAGAAAAGACCATGGGAGCTCGGGATTCCTCCGAAAGATTCCTCTGTATGCTGCCGTACGAAGTATGTTGTTCTTGTTAGAAGAATCTCTTTGACTGATGATTGTCTGAATGATTCTATTAGTGTCCGAGCAAGGGGGTTCTACTCCAAAATTAGAAATAACGAGGGTGTGCTCCTTGCCAGGCCCGCCCATATATCGTCGCCAGTTAGTTGTTGTGCTGAATAATTAACCATTGTGCTAGTATGTGAATGCACTAGCAGAATTCAAACTAACGGAAGAGTATCAATGTTAGTAGGAATCTACACACAAGCTACCTGCAAATAGCTGTAATGGGAGGTTCTGCAAAATTCTATGGTGGAAAACAATCTGGACTGATGAATAAAATGAATCTGTCCTGCCGATCAAAGGTAGCCGCAAACCTGTCAGAACCCGGGCAATTTAAGATATATATATCCAATAGCAAACGGATCATGTTAATGGTCGAAAAGATGACGGCCGTCTGGCTGATTATCATCACAATCATAGCTTGCTCGGCTGTTCCAGGTGTCTTGATCTATCTCACTGCAATTCCGCACGCCAAACTCCTGACGGGGTTCCAGCTGCTGGATGCCACTGCGCACGTTATATCCATCGGGCAGTAATCCCATTTTTATAACCCTCCCTACTTTTCCAATTTGAGCATCAGCCATGGGTTTTGATGGCACTTTTGAAGGCCCGGACAAAAAGAAACGCTTGGTCTGGTCCATGGTCATTCTTGCCGTGGTAGTCGTGGCAGCCGGAGCAGGCACCAAGCTCGTGACTGACTATATGCGTGCAAAAGATCCCATCTACCAGTGCATAGGCGATCCGCTGCGCCAGCCGTACCAGCTGTCGGTGCCAGTCACGGTCACCGAGAACGGGTCTCCCGCCCTGGTGCCAAAGGGCATCGGGATCACGCCGGACTGCACGCTTCCGGTCCACACCC
The DNA here is from genome assembly GCA_037441265.1 of Nitrososphaera sp. Lineage (GTDB taxonomy): Archaea > Thermoproteota > Nitrososphaeria > Nitrososphaerales > Nitrososphaeraceae > Nitrososphaera. The sequence goes on from JBBISN010000009.1 coordinate 33,192, forward strand.
TGCAGGAAGGCGTTATTCACGTGGCGTACAAGGAGCCGTACCAGTTCACCCTGGGACATTTTCTCTTCAACTGGAAGATAGACCTGACAAAGTTTGACACCAAGGTCTTTGTCAACGGCAAGCAGCATACGGAGGGAAGCTTTCTGGACATCCCGTTGAGGGACGGCGACTCCATAAGCATCGAGTTTACCCGCAGAAGCTAGTAAAGGAATTAACCAAGGCCCGCGTACTGGCAGGCGTTGAAGGAAGTCTACACCGAGATCGAGATTGCTGCCACTACAACGCAGGTCTGGCAGGTTCTTGTCGATTTTGCCAGCTACCCTGACTGGAACCCGTTCATCCGCAGGATAACCGGCGAGCCAAAGGAAGGCTCCAAGCTTGAGATCAAGATAACAACGCCGTCGGGCACGAACCGGTCCTACGAACCAAAAGTAACGAAGGTAGAGGCGGAAACCGAGCTGCGCTGGTTTGGCAAGATACCCGGCTTTCTGTCCGGTGAGCACATCTTTTCAATACAGGAAGCGGGGCCCGGCCGCGTCAAGTTCGTCCACCGCGAGGTTTTTGGCGGGCTTTTGACCTCATTTTTTGGAAGCAGCACAGACAAGGACATCAAGGCCGGCTTTGAGGAGATGAACAACGCACTCAAAAAACGCGTTGAGGGCTAGAACACGACAAAGTACGACGCGATGGAGACTGTCACTACTATGATGTTTGTGGCAAAATGCAGCGCGTAGGCGTGGTCAAGCCCCTTGGTCTTGTAGATGTACTTGTACAGAAAGCCCAGCGGAAGCAGCGCCAAGGCAACGTGCACTGCGACGCCCATGGCGACGTGCAAAAAGGCCCAGATGATAGTCATCCACCATTTCTTTCGGAAGTACATCTCCTCAAAGTAGTTGACGTGTATCAGCATGTATATCAACATCGGCACAAAGGGCAGGACGCCCATGTAGCCCTGGTCGGCGTAGGGTCCCAGCGCGACGTTGTAGCCAAGCCATGACCAGTTCAGTATGGGTACTGTCGATAAAAACTCCATGGCAAACAGTATGTAGACGGCAAGCCCGCCCACGGTCAGCGGAAGGAAGGCCAGCGACCTGATGCCTTTTCTGAAGTTGCGCAGCCTGGTCTTGGTCTCCTTGGCCAGTAGCAGCGTTGGAATTACCGTGGCCACGTAAAATATGATAAGGAAAATGTTGTCCTCCAAGGCCTAGTATGGTTTTACAGGACTGGCTTATGTGTGTTGCAAAATCACTGGCCGTCTTTGAATTTGATGGCAAGATGGGTCCCGTCGCAAAACGGCTTATTGTTGGACTTGCCACAGCGGCACAACGTATAGTGTTCTTTTGATGCGCCCTGGCCCCAGTCATCGACGCCGACCAGTTCTATGCCGCCTGTAACGAGAAGCGGCCCGTTCCTGCTTACCGTAACCGTGGGCTTTCTGTCCTGATCCCTGTACTCGACATCGTCGATGGAATAGCTGAGGGCTCCAGACGGGCATTTCCTTACGATTTCAATGATGGCATCAACAGCCGCCGCATCCGGGTCTATCCATGGCCTTTTGTCGAGCCTGAATGCTTCCGGAAGGTTTCTGATGCACTCTGCAGCATGCGAGCATACCTTTCTGTTGTCGTGGACCGTGATCTTTTTTCCTACATAGTTTTTGCGTCTGTCTTCCGGCACCCCGGTTGGAACGTTCTCGCTTGAAAAACCAACGACGTTATGGGTGCCGTCGCAGAAGGGTTTGTTCTTTGACTGGCCGCAGCGGCACAGCGCGACGCCTTCCACCGCTGATAGCGGCTCGCCTTTTGCGTTCTGCAGGTTTTCAACCAGCACTGGCTTTTGGTCGTTTATCAGGTACAGCGGGCCGTTTGGAAGCGGGACGATTACCGGTTTTTTGTCAGACATCTATCTGCCTCCTAGATCGTACCGTGGCAGGCATTCTCTATCACAACGCAAAGGTTTGCGGTCTGATACGCCATCCATCATCCTGTATATCGAGGTTCAACAATTTAAAAGTCTGGTGCAGTCAAGTCAGTTCCTACTTACTATGTCTGGTACAAAGAACTTGCTAAGTAAGTTCTTGCTACCATAGTTAAATAGCATGCTTTCTATAACAATGGTGTGATCAACCAAATTACCAACGACAAATCTGTTCGTTCAGTTTCAAAAATAATAAACAGCGTCCGTACTCTGGAAGGCGAAGGCTTTGTGGTAAACAGGCCATTTCCAACCCATTTCCTATCGGATTTCGATCCGTTCCTGCTCCTAGACGAGATGGGTCCTGTTGACCTGGAGCCCGGCGAAGCCAAAGGGGCGCCGGACCATCCGCACCGGGGCTTTGAAACCGTGACCTACATGCTGGATGGAAAATTCGAGCACAGGGATTCTGCCGGTCATGCCGGAAAGCTGGAGCCCGGCGACGTGCAATGGATGACCGCCGGCTCAGGGGTCATTCACTCAGAGATGCCGGAAAAGGAATTCATGCGTACCGGCGGACGCATGCACGGCTTCCAGTTATGGGTCAACCTGCCAAGAAAATACAAGATGGCTCAGCCGCGGTACCAAGAGATCCCAAGCTCCAGGATCCCGGTGGCGAAAACCGATGATGGAAAAGTATCAGTAAGGGTCATCGCCGGCCAGGCCCTGGGCTCAAAGGCCGTCATCGATACGGTTACGCCCATCATCTACCTGCATTTTACCATGCAGCCTGGAAGTTCCATTAATCAGACGGTACCACGCAACTACAACGCGTTTGCATACGTCATCAACGGCACAGCAAAGTTTGGAAGCAAAACTGTTGAAAGAGGCAGGATGGTTGTCTTTGACAACGATTCAGACAAAGTATCGGTGGCAGCAGAATCTACGCTGGACGTGCTGGTAATAGCCGGTGTTCCAATAAAAGAGCCCATCGCCAGGTACGGGCCGTTTGTAATGAACACAAAAGAGGAGATCTACCAGGCCATCGAGGACTATCGGACCGGCAAGATGGGCAGAATCACGTTTATCTAGAGCTGTCGACCATCCTAGTGTGTGCCAAGCTACTACGAGATACTGGAAGTTTCTCAAGGTGCGACGCCGGAGGAGATAAAAAAGTCGTTTCGCAAGCTTGCACTGAAATACCATCCCGACAGGAACAGGAACTCTGACGAATCCAAGCAAAAGTTCATGAGGCTTGTTGAAGCCTACGAAGTTCTCTCAAACGAGCAGTCGCGCAAAAAGTACGATGGCGATGCAAACCCGGAGCCGTCTATGTGGGTGCCGCCGGCAGACTTTGGCAAGGTCTACAGCTACGAAGAGCTCAAGCGCCAGTACCGGTCCAGCGTGCAAGGCGGCATGTGGGACATCAGCGACAAGGCCAGCATGGGGATGTGGAAGGCCACCATGATACTGTTTGCCGGGCTTGTTGCGCTCGTGATTTACATAATGCTTTTGCGCTAGTGCTTGTTGCGCCGTTTTCTGTGCTCTTCTTCTTTTACCTTGTTCCTTTTAAAGGTCACATACCTTACGGCAAAAAACGCGCCCACCACAAAACCCGGTATGGAGTAAATCAGAAAACTGCTACCTGCACCGGCAGCAAGCAACAGGGCCAGAACACCAGACGCCAAAGACGCTATCATGAACATCAAGATCATTGGTTTTGTTGCTGCCAATTCACCTACCCTATGGGGGCATGGTATAAAGCCGTTTTCTATGTAAAGCAAGTTTCCAGTTCGTAAATGACTCTCGAAATGGTCAAAACAGTTCGAAAAGAAGTCGATTGTCTTCCGTGTCGGTGCAAGAAAAAGGATGAGGGGCCCTGGCGTAAAGGTGGCCATGACCCTCACTGATGGATCGTGTTTGTCGCGTGTAGCTATGTGCTGGCGGGTTGGTTTTTCAACGCGTCGATTGCCTGTGCTATGCTCTGCATCGCCTCGTTTATGGCCTGCCTGGCCGCGGTATCATCATTTGAAGCCAGGCTCTTCCGGGCGTCGTCCAAGTGATCTTGGGCATCTGCCACCGCGCTCAATACATCCTCGTTGTCCATCCCCTTGCCTATCATTTCCAGCCTGTCTGCTTTCTTGCTAAGGTCGCTTATTCTCTGTGCAATCGGGTTAGTCTGGGATTTCTCTTCTGTTGATTGTCTCAATTCCCTGTATGCTATTTTCAATTCTGATAGCGCACTGTTTAGTGTAGCCTTTGCATCATCAACGTTCTTTGCAAATGCAGAGTCGTCCTTGCCAAAGTTGTCAAACGCATCATTTACATCCTGTTTTGCTTCATTGACCAGCGAAACAACGCGACTAAGGTCAGGTTGGGAAACACCTATCTTGTCATAATAGTCTGCCAACTCTGCTACCTTGAATATTCTTTTTTCTAGCTGCTGAATTGTATCGATCTCGCGAAGAAGCCGGATTACATCTTCAGACAACTTGACCTGATCTGCGTTCTTTGCGTGTTGTTCCTGAATCTCTACAAGATTAACCAGGCCCATTTGTGTATGAAGCGCTGCCGATGCGTACTCTGTTGCCAGTACCGGTTCAGAGTCTTGTGCATTGTCTGCAGCCTCATATTGAGCGGCTGCAAGCCGATTTCCTGCATCTATTACGTCCTGCAGATCGTTTGGAATATCAACACCCTGTGGAGAAAGAGCCTCGTCGACTACATCATCAATTGAAGATCGCTGATCAAGTATGTATTGCTCAAGAGACGGAGCATCATTGTTGTTGCTACTCTGCGCAAATCCTCCCTTCAGCCCCACACTTGAAAAAACGCCGCCTACCATCAGTACCACTGCTGCGATGGTAATGGCAGCCAGTCCGGAGCTCTTGCGTCCAGATTTCCTGAAATATCCTTTAGGGAATTCCATTGTTACTTAATGGCATCCATAATAATAATGTGTTATGTAACATTGTTTCACTACCATGGAAATCGTGGGAAACAACAATTCTATAAGAGAATTGACGGACAGCAAGATCCAGCGAATCGTCGAAATGTTCTTCGACAAGATATCAGTGGAGTCTGCTGTGGTGCCAAAGCCGGCCGACCTGAATTATACAAGTTATAAGTAGGTCCCAGAGATTTCATCGGTACATATGGTCTTTGGCAGGGAAGTAAGGCTTGGCAGGATTCTGAAAGACGGCAAGATGCTGTGTATTCCGATGGATCACGGGATCAGCAACGGACCCATCCGCGGGCTGGAAGATGTCCACGACATGATATATAGCTGCGAGGATGCCGGTCTTACCTGTGTTCTGGTTAACAAGGGTATCATCAAGTCGATGCCGCGGCCAACAAGCATTGGCCTCATCGCTCATTTTTCCGGCAGCACGTCGCTTGGGCCGGCGCCAAACAAAAAGGTGCTGATGGGTAGCGTCGAGGAAGCCATCAGGCTTGGCGCGGACGCCGTCTCGCTGCACATCAACATCGGCGCCAAGGAAGAGCCGGAGATGCTGCAAAAACTGGGCATGATCGCAGACAAGTGCGACGAGTGGAGCGTGCCTCTGGTGGCCATGATGTATCCAAGAGGCGAGAACATCAAAAACCCCCATGACCCGGAAGTGGTGGCCCATGCCGCCCGCGTTGGCGCGGAGGCCGGCGCGGACATTGTGAAGGCAGTCTACACCGGCGATATTGATTCTTTTCGAAAGGTGGTCAAGTCCGTCCCGGTCCCGCTGGTCATAGCTGGCGGACCCAAAGCCAACACGGACATGGAGATCCTCGAGATGTGCGCCGGCGCCATGAAGGCCGGCGCCAAGGGCGTGACTTTTGGTAGAAACATATTCCAGCACAAGAACCCGCCGGCGATGGTGCGGGCGCTGCACAAGGTAATATTTGAGGCCAAGTCCGCAAAAGAGGCGGCAAAGCAGCTTGGTTGACTCGAAAAACAAGGAGCTGATAGTCCGGCCCACCGCCCAGAAGGCGACGCTGGACAAATTCCTCTCAAAACTGTCAAATATAGCAGTTCTGAACATCGACCCAAAACTGGTGGCCGGCAAGAAATTTAAAACAATCCATGAATCGCCGGACGCCGACATGGTTGTCTGCAAAACCTTTGATCAGATGAAGCAGGCCGGATCCGCCGGCAAGGTGTTTGGCTACTACAAAAAAGTGCTCAGCAACGCCGATGTCGACGAGATAAAAAAAGCCTCTGAAGCCGGCGCGTCCTTTGTTATTGTAGACGCCGACGACTGGAAGATAATCCCCCTTGAAAACATCATCGCCAAGCTGCACAAGTCCAAGACCAAGGTGTACACGACGGCTGCTTCGTCAAAGGAGGTGGCCACCATGTTCTCCGTGCTTGAACTTGGAGTCGACGGAGTCATACTGTCAACTGCCAGCGAGGATGAAGTCGAGAAGGCCAGCCAGCAGCTGTCATCAACGCGGTTCCCCATAAAAGTGGCCAGGGTGGTAGAGGTCAAGGACGTGGGAACCGGCGAGCGGGTCTGCGTTGACACGGCGTCGATGATGGGCCTGGGCGAGGGCATGCTTGTTGGAAGCCGGTCAAACTTTATGCTCTTGGTGCACAACGAGTCAGTGGGCTCATCCTTTACTTCACCGCGTCCCTTCCGCGTCAACGCCGGCGCGGTCTACTGCTACACCATAACTCCGGATGGAAACACGAGATACTTATCGGAACTGGAATCCGGAACCGACGTTTGGATAGTCAACAAGGACGGCGTGTCGCGCAAGGCCACCGTCGGCAGATCCAAGATAGAGACTCGACCGCTGCGCCTGATACGTGCCGAGATAGAAGGCGAATCCGGGACAGTGATACTGCAAAACGCAGAAACCATCCGGCTGATAAAGCCGGACGGAAAACTGCTGTCCGTGACTGAGGTAAAGGAAGGCGACGAGGTTCTGGGCTTTGCCAAACCAGCCAGCGGCCGGCACTTTGGAATGGAAGTACAAGAATACATCGTAGAAAAGTAAAAAATGGGTGTGTAAACACCCTACTTGTTCATTCGAAGGACGTCGACCTGGCCAGAGTGCAGCCAGTCCTTCAGCTCGTCATGGGTCGGCTTTGCATCATGACTGCCGGCCAGGTGAAGATGCAAAAGGACATAGTTGACCTGATTCAGCAAAGGCTTGTTGGCCTCGTCGCCCTTGCGTGCTTTGGTCTTGAGATCCGCGGGGACACTGTCCCACCACTCGCTAAACGTCCTGTTACCACCGGTTTTCTTTTGCCCAAATCCTTTCGGAAGCGTCATTGGGCTAAGAGCCCAAGTTCTTGTATTTAAGATTTTGAGGCGTGCTGTGAGGCACAATCAAGATAAAACTGAAGACCGTTCTGGCCCACATAATTGTATGCATTGGTTTACCACGTGGTCAAGGGAGTTCGCCAAAGAACTGAGGGGCGACAGAATAGGAGATGCAATTGACATCTATGACCATATCGACAGAGCTAAGAAAGGGTACCTGTATATTCATCAGTCAGGGATTGATTAATCTGGGTCTGGCTGGTTATCTATGACTTGCGGATCTGCAATTATCTCTTTCGTAGGGGGAATAGCCTTTTGTTATATCCTTTAGCAACTCAAGTCCAAAATAGTGAGCATATGGTCCAAAATTTATACTATTTATCTCCACAGAAACACCGCCCACCATCTACAACGCTTATTTACACCATTAAAGTATAAAATAACGGGCATATGGTCCAACAATTAGACTTCATCACTCCCACCGTAGTCAGGGTCTTGGACCTTTTCATTACAGACCCGATGCAGGAGCACCACGAAAGGGAGGTAATGAGACTGGCTCAAGTCAGCAAGGGTTCTGCAAACAGGATCCTGCATGAACTGTCAGAAAAGGGTTTTCTGACATTCCAGAAAAAAGGCAAGATGGTATTTTACCGGCTGGACTTGAAAAGCCCTTGGACTAGGCAGTTCAAGGTACTCGCCAACATCTATTCGCTGAGCGAATTGCTTGGGAAACTGCAAAACCTATCCCGCAGAATCGTCCTCTTTGGAAGCTGCTCTCAGGGAACAGATGTAAAGGAAAGTGACATAGACCTCATGGTATTGACGGAGGAAAAAGAAGCTGCGAGAAAGGCAATATACAGCTTTAACTCCAAGCAAAAAAGAAGAATCGTGCCCATCATAGTCGATGCTAACGAGCTTGCTAAGATGAAGAGGGAAGACGAGGCCCTTTATGAGAACATTGAAAGAGGACTAGTGTTATGGGAGCAGGATTGAGTGCCCGGTTTAACCAGCTTGTCATCGAAAGAAAACTGATGAAAGCAAGGATAACCCATGACATGGTTTTAAAGGAGATCGAGGCTGCCAGGACAGACCTGGACGAGGCTCGTGATTCACTTGATCGCAAGAAGCTGAAATGGGCAACCATACAGGGGTACTATTCTATGTTTCACAACGCTAGAGCCTTGCTTTACAGCAAAGGATACAGGGAGAAGAGCCATTATGCATTGTTGATAGCCATAGAGGAACTGTTCTCAAAGGAGCTGGGTCTGAACATGGTGAATTCTTTTAGAAATGCCATGGACCTCCGGCAGGAAGCCGACTATGGGTTAAAGTTTTCAGAGGCCGGAGCAACTGAGACCATAGAGAACGCAGAAAAGCTACTGGCAAAGACAAAAGAGATCCTGAAAATAAAGTAATCCATTAGTGCTCACCGCCATCTTACAATGTCCATACTTTGTTGCTATGCGGCCAGCTTCGCGATTGCATGCCAAAAAAGCATAGCACAATTTTAGCCGTTGCTTAACTACTTTAGAGTATTCGTGATATGGACAAATCAGGCGAGCATGCGTAAAACATGCTTGCCCAGGAAGCCGAATTTACCAACCAGATCGTCCTTGGAAATTGCAAGGATGTGCTGCAGCGCATGCCTGAAAATTCTGTCCAGCTGACAATTACATCGCCGCCGTACCGCAACGCGATAAACTACGACATGCACGCGTCTGGCAGCGGCGGCTATTACCGCGGAAACGCCAACCGTGACACCAATGATTATCTTAACGAGATGACCGAGATATTCGGCGAGAAGATCTACCGCGTCACAAAGGACGGCGGCTACTGCTGCGTGGTGATTGCCAACGAAGTGGTCAACGGCACCATACTGCCGCTGCCGCACATGCTTCTGTCAAGGCTTGTGCAGCCCTTTGGGAAATGGCAGATGCATGAAGAGATCATCTGGCACAAGGTCACTGGCGGCACAAACCGGTACGGTTCGTTTGTGATAAACCCGTACCCAAAATACTACCGGGCAAACATCATGCACGAATTCATACTCATCCTGCGCAAGGGCGACGTCAGCAGCGGCCGCAAGCGGACAGAGCAGCTGCCGGCAACCCACGAGGAGTGGACCAAGGAGATAGCCAATTCCGTGTGGCACATTGCTCCCGTGCCGCCGGGCTTTATCAACCACCCGTGCCCGTACCCAGAGGAGATCCCGTACAGGCTGACCAAGCTCTATTCATGCGCCGGCGACATTGTTCTGGATCCGTTCAACGGCAGCGGCCAGACCACAAAGGTGGCGCACAACATGGGCCGCAGCTACGTCGGAATCGACTTGGTCAAAGAATACGTAGAGCTGGCCCGGTCGCGTCTGGAAAAAGAGCCCCTGCACATACGCCAGGAAGCCCTGGTGGCCAACTGGAAAAAGATCCCGTCCCACTACATCAAGTAGGACGCGTGTTTCGTTCTTTTAAGAGGCGCCCAAGGGCCTTCTGCCTTATGGCCGTCTCGACGTATTCTGCGTCGCAAGTAGTGCATACTGTGTAGACGGCCGCACTGTCCATGCTGGGGGTTATGACCTTCTCCCAGCGCAGCGGAAAAGAGTTCTTTGAGCAAACGACGCAGGCGGCCTTGCCTTCAAGCGGAGAATTGTCCTGACCTACATACATGGCGTACATCTCGTAGCCTTCTTCCTGCAAGGGTTTCCAGAGTTTGGAAAACGTGTCTATGGAATCTTGATCAAAGCCAAGGCTGCGGATTTTGGCCACGTGTTCATCGTAGGACATGCAATTTCTGGAATGCCACGGGATTATTATATTCTCGGTCGCTGGATTTTGACAACGCTGTCGGCTGGAAATAGAAAACTGATCCCCGTTTTTAAAATCAAAGGGCTCCCTCTCCCCTCAGTACCTGCAATGTTTTATCCAAAACGACCAATCTTGTGTGCATGGTTGACATCGAGGAACTGATTGGACGCAGAATTGGCGTTCACAGAAAATCCATAGATCTGGGGTTGACTGGCATCAACAAGCTGTCAGAGGAGTTGAGGATAAAGACGCTGAAAACGGCCCCGCGGGATGTCCTGGTGCTGGAAGTCAAGATAGCTGTCGCCAAGTCGCAGCTTGCTGAAACCAGCGATGTTTTCAGAAGGCAGTGGTTGCTTCATGAAATCGAGGAGATGCAGTGGCTCCTTTCTGCGATGAATGAAAATACGCAAGACAGCATGTTCATTCAAAAAGCAAGCTGCTGAC
>JBBISN010000009.1:43711-46477 GCA_037441265.1 Nitrososphaera sp.
GAGACGGCTGGCTGTCTACTTTAATACTTGTTTTGCTATATACTATTATGGCCTTTACGACAGGCTCTAGGCGGGCCGTTGAGTTCCGCTGCAAAGCATGCGGCAAGGTTTTTGCAACCGAGGACATGCTTGAAGCCCACAAGCGGATGGAACACGGCAAGGAAAGCCATCCACCTGCAGGCGTTGGATAAATAAAGTGCCTGGTACTACAGGATGACCGTTGAGGATCTGCGTTTCCATAGCTACCGATGTTGTTGACGATCTGAAGGCTCAGGCCAGCCGGGCCTTTGATCTGGGCGCCGACTTTGTAGAATTCAGGTTCGACTTTTTGCAGCCCGAGCAGGTGATGGCGGCGGCAGACGCCGTCGAGGACATCAAGAACAAGGCAGTGTTCACTCTCCGGTCAAAGGAGCAGGGCGGCAAGTTTGCTGCAAGCGAGGAGGAGCGAATGAGGCTGCTGCGCAAGCTGGCCGAGAGAAGACCCATGCTTGTTGATGTCGAGCTTGACACCTTGCAAAAAAACGACAACCTTGCCGATTACCTTGAACTGGCAAGCATACCCACACTTGTGTCGTGGCATGACTTTGACAGGACTCCGCCAAAGGACCAGCTGGCCAGCCTGCTTACAGAGATGCGGATCTACAGCAACTACGTCAAGGTGGTGACGACGGCCAAGAGCATCGACGATTCCCTGCAGCTGCTAGAGCTTTACGAAAACGCCACCGGCCTGCACCCCATCATATTTGCCATGGGCGAAGCCGGCGTCCTGACGCGGGTTCTCTGTACGGTGTACGGCGCGCCATTCACGTACGCCGCGCTGGAAAAGGCGGTGGCGCCCGGCCAGCTGATCGTAAGGCAGATGAGAAAGCTATATGACGGGTTCAGGATTGGCAGACAGTAGCGATGTCCTCGGTTGCCAAGACATACTGCATAATTGGTGATCCGGTGCACCATTCCCTGTCGCCGGGGATGCAAAACGCCGCCTTTGCGGCCCTTGGATTGAACTGCACGTACATCGCGTTCCGGGTACCGGCCAGCGAACTTGCGGAATCCATAGAATCGCTGCGGGCCATCAACATCTCAGGATTCAACGTTACCATCCCACACAAGGTTGCCGTCATAAAGTATCTGGACGAGCTTGACGATACCGCGAAAAAGGCCGGCGCGGTGAACACCGTCAAAAACATCGAAGGCTTGTTCAAGGGCTACAACACCGACATCTACGGCTTTATCGAGCCCCTGCGAAAAAGGAAGGTCAGGTTCGACGGCATGGTTGTCCTGCTTCTTGGGGCCGGCGGGGCCGCGCGGGCCATAGTCGCAGCATTGTCGGAAGAAAAGGGCATAGCAAAGGTGGTCATCGCAAACCGCGATCAGGGCCGGGCCGGCGAGCTGGCCAGAATATGCTCGGAGCTTGGCCTAAAGTGCGAGGTGCTGCCCTTTGAGGGCGTGCAGAGCGTCTCGGCTGACGCCGACATGATAGTAAACTCGACGTCTCTTGGGCTGAACAACGAGCCAAGCCCCATAGATTATGATCATATTAAAAAAGGAAGCATCGTCTACGACATCGTGTACAGGCCAGTGGTCACGGACTTGATAGAGAACGCGAAATTTGCAGAGGCGCACGTTGTCTACGGATACGAGATGCTTCTGGAGCAGGGTGCAAAGGCCTTTGAGATCTGGACCGGCCTTGAAGCGCCGCGAGAAGTCATGAAAAAGAACCTGCTTGGGATTTTTGGTGAGCCGACATGAAGGTGCGCTCCACGGTGCACGGCGCCGTCTCCATAGTCAACGCGATAGCCACCGGCAAGGGGTCAGCCCTTGGCATCTCGCTCAAGGTAACCGCCGAAGTCGAGCTGAAAACCGGAACCGGCATTTCCTTTCTTACCGGCAAAAGCAACGATCCGCTGATACACAACATAGTCAGAAACACGCTGCCAAAAAGCACCATAGAAAACAGCAAAATAGTCATCAGCGTCAACTCGGAGATCCCCATCGGCTTTGGGCTGAAAAGCTCAAGCGCTGTCTCAAACGCCGTAGCACTGGCGTGCAGCAAAATAGCCGGCGGCAAAGTGGACGACTTTGCAGTGCTTGATGCCGCGGTGCGGGCGTCCCTTGACGCCAAGGTTACCATAACCGGGGCGTACGATGACGCAACGGCCTGCTACTTTGGTGGCTTTGTGGTCACCGACAACTATGCGCGCAAACTGCTAAAACGCGAGATGGCAAGAGAAGACCTGCACGCCATAATCTTTCTGCCGCGAAACGTGCGGCGAGGCGACGTCAACAAACTGCGAGGTCTTGCTGACCTCTTTGAAGATGCTTTCCGGCTGGCGCAGGCCGGCAGCTACTGGAAGGCCATGAAGCTCAACGGCGTGCTGGCCTCAGCCGCGCTGTCGTCCAGCTACGACCCCATCATGGCCGCCCTAGAAAAGGGCGCGATCTCTGCCAGCGTATCCGGAAACGGGCCGTCGATTGCCGCCATCGCAGCCGAGGACAAGGTGCAGGAGATAAAATCGGCCCTTTCCCGGTTTGGAGGCAAGACGCTGGTCTCGAAGGTTAATAACGAGAAGGCTTCTGTAGAGGTGCTAGAATAATGGTCAGCATCCAGGTCCGGAAATCCACTATAGGTGGTTCCGTCAGGTGCCCATCAAGCAAGAGCTATTCCCACCGAGCCCTTGCCATTGCCTCTTTGACTGAGGGCAGGTCCACCATCACCAACGCCCTTTTGGCGCGCGATACCCTTGCCACGCTGGCCGGCTGCCGCGC
>JBBISN010000010.1:0-29935 GCA_037441265.1 Nitrososphaera sp.
ATTCATCATGCTACAATATCGCTTTGAAACTGTTAATATGTTTTATTGTTTGCAATTCAAAACATTACTGCCTTTCTCAGGAAAACGTCTAAATCCAGTTTACAGGGTTGTCTACCCTCCCCCATCCAGAGTTTCTTCATCGTTCTTTCAGCCTGGCAAAACCGATTACAGATACCAGCGAAACTGCCAGTATCAGCGCCGCAACGACTCCGAATTCCGGTACCACCTGCGTGCCCTGGATCTCTATCAAGTCCGTGCCCTGTGGATAGTCCATAGCCAAGATCCTGCTGTCGTCGGTGGTTTCAACCTCTCTAGCAGTTACTTGGCTGTCTCTGCCCGATTCAAGGTCTACCATTGATACTATGTACTTGATATCCTGACCGCTTTCAACAGAATCTATAACATTTCTTGGAAGGATAATGGTCAGGGTGCCTGCCTCTGTACCATCGATAGATACCACAAGCGTCTTGTCCTCGACCTTTACAGACATGCTATTGACGGAGCCGCCGGTGATCTCGTATTCTATTGGATAGATTTTGTCACCGACTTTCAGGTCGTACGTTTGGCTTCCCAGTCGTCCCTTCAATTCAAAGGATGTCTTTGCTTGCATCATGTTGTAGGTGGCTATCACTTCATACCTGCCAGCCATTGCCTCGTACTTGCCGCCTACTACCAGGCTGTAGGAATAGGAGCCGTCCGACGCTGGAGTAACCGAGTCGGTTTTGAATACGTCGCCGCGGGGATTGTTGATCTGGATGACCACGCTCTGTCCCTCTACAAGATCTGCGCCTATGGTCCCGGTTATCTTGATGGTTTCGCCGGGCTTGATCTCTGCCTTGTCTGTCATTACTGTTATTGTGCCTGTTGATGACTTGCCAAGGACGTCAGTGTACGCCACCAGTCCGGCAAACCAGCCGTCTGGCTCGAACACCCGCATGTTAACTGTTTGATCTGTAGACGGGTAAAGTTCAGCTTCATTGATTACAGCGCCAGGAGAGGCCAAAGCGGGTTTGCTGAACTGAACCGGCGCTACGATTAACAGAAAAACGGCAAGCAAAGCCACGAATAAGTTCCGGCATTGCATGGATAAATTAGGTCGATCATGATATTTAGCAGTTATTGCCGGATTGAAACTGGTCGTTGTTCGACCCCCAATGCATTAGAAACGCCTTTCTGATGCGTCAAGATGTTCTTGTATATGTATCCAATGACTAGACACATATGCAAGAGCTACAGATGGTTGCAAACAACAAGGCTCCGTCAAAGCTGCTGGTCATTCTATTGGAGAAAGACCCACTCCTACCAGGAGGTTTTTGTCAGAATACGTGCAACTGGCTACCGCCCGGCCTTGATAAAACAGGCCGAGAAAGGGGACGTCGCTACCAGAAAGGAGCAAGAACCAGAAGGCAAGGGCAATCATCTGGTGGTTAACACACTGACTGAAAAAGGCAGAAAGGTGGCGGGATTGATTAAGGACACATCAGATAATATCGCACCCAAACCTGCTCTTCAAACGCACATTTATTTTTAGTAGAGACTATATGTCTGATGAATCGCATATTCTAAACTATTCTCTATGGATTGGAATGGCACAAAATTTACCAAATCCCGATCAAGAATATTTTGCAATGAAATCTGTTGAGATCTTGGTAACCTTATCCATGAACTCCAGAGTACTTCTCAAGTTGGCATATCCAGGAAGCCATTCCCTCAGATCCCTTATCAGAATTCGTCTTGTATTTTCTGCATATTCTATGTTCCATGCCTCTATGTATGTGTTTAATTTATCCAATTTGTAAATAGTGGAAGTGATGCCTTCAGTGTACTCTCCTCTTTCTCCTACCTCGCCAAAAATTTTATTTTCTATCAAAAACCATTCCGCAGAAATAGCAGCGTCTCTTAAGAATGCAAGGTCTATGACTGGGACTTTTATGTGATTTCTTATATCGACATCCTTTATTTCATTTGCCGTATGAAGCAACGACTCTCTAACGAGCTTCACCACGACTCGCAGTTTTTCCACCTCTGCTTTCTTTTGATTCAGATTGCTGAAAAGGTTGATTATGGTGGACCTAGATGCTGGTTCGCTGGAGCTTCCAATCCGAACGAAACATTGGCAACCATTTCTGGTAAAGTATGGTTTCTTTAACTCTGTTGATACAATTGACAATACAACATAGAATTTACCATCTTCTTCAATAATGCTGGAATCATAGAGTGGGGCAGGCTCTACATTGTTAATGGCGTGACTAATGGCTAATCCAACAGCATCTTCTTTCCCCTTATCAAATCCTGTTTTCTTATAACCCACAACATTTCCTTTATCATCCTTGATTTGGTCTATGCCGACGATAATTATTCCACCGTTGGTGTTAGCCATGGCACAAAAATCTTTGTAGATGTCCGATGGAACAGGGTTCCTTTCCTTATTGAGGCCGGATTTGAATTCGAAATTGTCACGTTCTATGCCCGGTATATTTAACAGTGAATTTAGGATTTGAATATTCCAATCACTTAGCCTCTCTGGCAGTTTTGGGAGACTCACTTCCTAGATCGCCAATACCTGCGAAAGGGGATAATTAATCTTATTTGATACAGATCAGCTTCTAGTAGATCGACTATTTCTTTTTCTAGCTAAAAAGTCTTGTTATTATCTGCCAATCTGTCTTTTTGGCCTGTTCTCCTTCATCACAGAGCCACAGTATACACAACTGTAGGTGTCGACCTGACTGCCAGAAGACCGGTCAACAATGGATGTAAAAGTCAGTTCGCGGTGACAGTGGACACACTTCATCTATGCGCGTATTTTCCATGGTGAGTATAAAAGCTCAACGGAACTTTGTTCGCCCCGTTGTATGAAAGGTATGTTATTTACACAGTTTGCAAACTCTTGTAACCTTAAAAGTCAGATAATTTTATGAACAAACTTCAGATCCCAGAGCAAAATGGCTTTTTATGTCCCTTTTGCTAAAGCTATTCCAGTCATGTTCTCAGACACGGAGGGGGCATCGCTGGTCAGACTGGCCCGGCAGGCCGTTGAGGATTATCTTGAGAGGTCTGTCATCATCGAGCCTGAAACGTCTGATGCCAGAAAGTTCGGTGTTTTTGTCACGCTAAACCATGTTACAAGGGCCAAGGAGTACTTGAGGGGCTGCATTGGCTTTCCGCTTCCCGAAAAGAGGCTGCACCAGTCGGTGGTTCAGGCCGCCGTCGCGGCCGCTACGCAGGACCCGCGGTTTCTGCCGGTAAGAAGAAATGAGCTTGACAGCATCACGTTTGAAGTCAGCGTTCTTACGGTCCCAGAAGAGGTAAGGACAAACCCGCGCCAGTACCGGGACCAGATAAGGATAGGCCAGGACGGACTCATCCTGCGCTGGAAGTACGGCTCCGGCCTGCTCCTGCCGCAGGTGCCCGTCGAACTGCAATGGGACGTCGACGAATACCTGGAAAACATCTGCTACAAGGCCGGCGCGCCACCGGATGTGTGGCTGGACCCATCCTCAAAGCTGTTCAGGTTCCAGGCCATGGTCTTCAAAGAGCTGGAGCCCAGGGGCCCGGTGACAAGGCTGAACCTATACAGATAATATTGCCGGTGGACAGGATGTTACAAGTGTCAAAGGCCTATTTTGCTCCATACGGCGTAGGTCTGGGACATGCCAGCCGCCTTGTGATGGTGGCCGAGCACCTGCAGGAAAGCGACGTGCAGGTAAAGTTCTCGTCCTTTGGCGAGGCCGCAAGTTATGTATCCATGCGCGGCTATCAGTGCGTCGTGGCCCCGCCGGTAGAGTTTGCATGGAGCATGGAAGGCGGGTTTTCCGTAAAGCACAGCATTGCCAACATCCCGGTCTGGTTTACCAATTTCTCAAAGCAGGTGAACCACGAGATCCATAACATGACGATGTACGGTCCGGACGTCGTAATCTCGGATTCCCGGCTATCGCCCATATTTGCGGCCAGGCTGCTGGGTATACCATCCATCGTGCTCCTAAACCAAGTCAAGCTTTTGCTTTCGCCGCGTCTGCGCCAGTTCGCCATCTCGCGGCTGTTTGAGAAGATGACCGGCGAGTTTCTTGGCACCATGTGGAACGTGGCTGACAGGATACTTGTACCTGACCTGCCGCCGCCATACACCATATCTGCCCACAACGTCTGGGATATCGACACTGCGGCAAAGCTGGAATACATTGGCTTTACGGCACCAAAGCCCCGCGTAAGCCAGGAACAGGTACAGGAAGTTGCCGAAAGCCTTGGCATTGACCGGTCCCGTCCAGTGGTGTTCTTCCACATAAGCGGGCCGGCAGAGACCCGCATGCCACTCATACGGCTCTGTCTTGAAGCCGCAAAGGGTCTTGACAGAAACATCCAGTACGTGTTTTCGGAAGGCAATGCCAGGGGGTCGCCCCGGCCGATAAAGATCGGAGAATCCGGCTGGTACTACGAGTGGTGCCCGGTAAGAGACGAGATCTTTGCCATGAGCGACCTCATCGTCCTCAGGGGCGGCCACACGGCCCTTTCCCAGGCGATACAGTTTGGCAAGCCAGTGGTAACCATACCCATCCAGAACCATGGAGAGCAGCTTGGCAATTCCGAAAAGATTGCAGGACTTGGGCTTGGAGTCATGCTCCATCCAAAGGGCCTAAAGCCGGAACAAATAGTCAAGGGCATAGAGCAGGCGCTATCCAGCCCGGAATACAAAAAGAAGACGGAAGCGGTTATGAAGATGACGGACGGCCTAAACGGAATCGATAATGTTGTAAAGATAATCCGGTCCTACCTCTAACCGGAGGATTTTTGTATCCTTTACCGAGATCAAGTCGGCATACTTTTGAAGGCTTTTGGCAGAGACGGCCCGCATCTTTTTTGCCAAAGATATCTCCTTCCCATCAAGCTCTGGTTGCCGGCTGCTCAGAAACAAAAGCGGGGTATACGGAATCTTTCCGGCTGCATAGATTTCTTGCATGGCAGATTCTATGAACCACTGCGGATGGAAAGCCAGTGAAAGTGAAAGGATGGCCCTTTTCTCCGGCATCAGGATGGCTGCTTTCAAGGCAAGCTTTTCAAGCAAAAGCATCCTGACTGCGTCATCACTACAATCCGGCAGAACTGCATGGCCGACGCAGATGGTATCCCGAGTGACGACTTTGGCTTTTGAGATCTTTTCTGCAAGTTTGGCGTTTTGCCTCAGTGAGTCATCGTCGTCATAAAGTAAGAACATGCCCATGTCAAAGCCGGAGCGAATCGCCTGCAGACAGGAAAATGCAGACAGGGGGCCGTGAATGACAGAGCAGGCCCTGCCACTGGAGCCGTAAAGCGCGCCGCCAACGCCATCCATAGTCTGGATGCAGACGTATGATGACTTGCCGATGTATGCTACTATGGTTTTTTCTGCCTCCATCTCGCTTTTTGCGGGCGTTGCGCCAATGGATGCAAGTTTTGCCGTCAGCGTCCCGGTGGAATAGAATTCTACGTCCCTGGATGTAAAGTCCAGCTTTTCCGGGTTGCTGGCCAGCGCCTTGACAAAGAACCTTTGTCCTGGAAGGATGGCTGCCTTTCCCGCATCGGATATGGTTTTTGAAACCACCGGGAACAAGCTTGGCACCCTTTTTGCAACGGACACTTTGTCGATGCCCGGTAGACGGGCCAGCTTTGACGCCAGTTCAACTGGGTCGACTGCCTCGCAGGCTACAAAGCCGCTTTCCAGAACCACCTTCCTGACGCCGGGGAGCCTTCTGATGACGCGAAGCACCTCTGCTTCCGTGGTATGGACAGAAGGGTGCACCAGCACTACGTCGTTCAAGCGGCAGCGGAATAGGGACTTGGTTATAAATAATTGCCGTAAAAATAAGATAAAAAGGGCATAAAGCCCAGGAATTTTTTACCAGTGGTGTTTTTCGTCTGGAATTTGGCCGATCTGTTCGCGCTCGAAGTATCTTTCCAGCTCTTGGGTCCACTTTTCCTTTGCGGTTCCACCGCCAAGACCCTTCTTCCTGAGCCAGAAGGCGATCACACCCAGCAGGAACACCGCAAACAGCATGGTTCCGAATATGTAGACCATGACGTCGTAGAACAGCGGGTCGTAGTTCGGACCGATCTGCCCAATTAGACTTGCCCAGTTCATTATGATAGTCCAATATGCTCAAAGATATATACATTTTGGTTGCTGTGCAGGGCACATGAACGGCTGCAAGGTTGAAAATTTGAAAAAATAATTAAACAAAAAGTAAAGGTGGGGGGCGTTTAGCTCGGCGGTGCTGCGCCTCTGCCTCTCAAGAAGAATGCTGCTGCTACACCACCAAAGATGGCTGCTAGGACACCAATGAACACCCATGTGGTGCTGGCTTCCTGAGCAATCATGCTTGTGCCAGAACCCATCGGGTTGTTACCGTAGGCGGTCTTCTGAGCGGTGATCAGCCTCTCTTTTGCGATGACATTGAGTTCGGTGCACTGCGATGCTGGGATGCCGTATTGATCGCACTTGGCCTTCGTCTCTTCGGTTACAATATCCGTACCTGAGCCTGCATATCCTTGAGCATATGCCTGTTGTACGCTCATCACGGAAACGGCCGCGGTGAAAAATACAGCTAAAGCCACTATGATTGGCTTGTTCATACCAACTACCTCTTTTGAATTCTGATATTTAACCTTTGTGAACACACTGAATTGCAGTTCTCGTATCAACAACGAGGCGCCTGCCTGCGAAAAATACAAGTAACATTTAAGACATCCATTCATCTAGCTTTTAGACGTATGGCACGAATTCATGTTCATACTCACGGAAAGTCACATTCTACACGTCCTATATCCAAGACCCTGCCAACATGGTCCAACGAGACTGCCGAGCAGGTGTCTTCGCTTGTATCCAAGCTTTCCAAGGAAGGCTTTAGTCCAAGCACCATTGGGATCAAGCTAAGAGACGAGCACGGCATACCGCTGGTAAAGTCCGTAACCGGCAAGACGATAGGCCAGCTGCTGGCGGATAACAACATCAAGTCAGACATGCCAGAAGACCTGGACGTCCTTGTCCACAAAGCCGTCGGCCTCCAAAAGCACCTGAGGGCACACAACAGCGACCACAGAAACGTCAGATCCCTGGAGCTGGTCGAGGCCAAGATCCACCGTCTGGCAAAATACTACAAGTCAATAGGCAGGCTGCCGGCCAACTGGAAATACGCTGCAGTGATAGCCCAGCTAGAATAAGTGCAGGGTTCTTGGCAAGATGGGCGACAGCTCAAAGCTTGTTCAAGCTCTGAAACCTTTTTGCGAGAATTTACGAAACGTTGCCGAAGGCGGCAAAGAGATCGCCATCATCACACACCTTGACGCTGACGGCATCACTTCTGGAAGCATAATGGCCCTTGCCCTGGCTAGGATGAACGCCAAATTCTCGGTAAGGACCGTTTCCGACATGAATCCGTCGGTCGTTGAAAGGATGAAGGCCGAGGATCATGATTTTTACATCATAACCGACCTTGGGGGCGGCATGGCCGCGCAGTTCCGCAAGGCCCTTGGCAACCGGTGGGTGGTAATAGACCATCACCAGATCCCAGAGGAGGAGATCTTGACGGACGACGCCGGCCAGGTTATGAACGCCTGGAGGTTTGGCATCGACGGCGGGACGGAAGTTCCTGCCGGCGGCATGGCGTACATGGTGGCAAGTGCGCTGGACAGAAAGAATCGCGACCTGTCAAGCTTGGCAGTGGTGGCCGCTGTAGGCGACCGGCAGGACCAGGGAAGCAAGCGCTCGTTTTCGGGGCTTAACCTGGAGATACTGGACACGGCCAAGTCCCTGGAGCTTGTAAGCGTAGAGCTTGACATCATGTTGACAGGCAGGGAGACAAGGCCGCTGCACGAGGCCCTGGCCTATACGTCGTTTCCGTACATCGACGGCCTGACATGGAACACCAGCAGCTGCCATACACTGCTCAAAAATGCAGGCTTGAAGCTAAAAGACAACGGCCGCTGGCGCGTTCCGGCAGAATTCTCACAGGAAGAGAAAAGCGCCGTGGTCGACGCGATAACCAGATTCGTTGTTACTTCTAGCAAGGCATCCACCAGCGTCATCGACGACCTTGTCGGGTACGTCTACACGCTTGCCGGCGAAGACCGGCGCAGCCAGCTTCGGGACGCAAGGGAGTTTTCCACACTGCTCAACGCATGTGGGCGGATAGGCCGGTCCGGCGTTGGAGTTGCCATATGCATGGGCGATAGAAACGCGATGCTGACAGCCGGCGAGCAGATAAACGCAGAGTACCGCACCACGCTTCGGAACTATATCTCCACCATATTTGGCGAAAAATGGCGGCTGAGCGACGACGGAAAGGTGGCCGTGGTCAACGGCGACGGCGTTGTTGCCGAAGACATGCTGGGCGCGGTATCGTCCCTGCTAAGCGGCTCGCCATCGCTTCCGGGAAGGCTGCTGTTTGTCAGGACTTTATCAAAGGACAGCACGTACAAATTCTCATCCAGAAAGTCCCTTGGCTGCAAATCCCCTGCCAATCTGGGCCTCATAATGCGCCACTGCGCAGAGGAGGTGGGCGGGAGCGGCGGCGGGCACGCTGCCGCAGCAGGCTGCAGGATCCCGCATTCCGCGCTGGAGGACTTTGTTTCCAGACTGAAGGTTGCCATCAATGACCCAAGATTCTCAACGGCAGCCTGACTACGACGTCTCCATAGAAGTTGACGTCCCGTTTCCGGACGCCAGGGCGGCAAGGGCCGCCATGAAGGCATTAATACCAGACAATGTCAACATGCCGGAAGGTTTGTCCATAAGCATGTCCTCGAAAGGCAGCGCGGTCCGGATCATAGTTACGGGCAGCAAGACGCCCATGAACACTGTTGTAAACACGGTAGACGAGATCCTGGAGCACATCTCCGTTGCCAAGAAACTGGTGGAAGGATGATTAATGCTTGACCCAAAATTACTGAAGGAAAATCCGGAGGCAGTGCGCGAGCTCTTAAAGCGGCGGCAGATGGATTTCCCGTTAGACGAGCTTGTAGGTTTTGATAGGCGCCGGCGCGAGCTGATAGTCGAGACACAGGACCTGAAACACAAAAAGAACCTGCTTTCCGAGTCCATTGCAGTCAAGAAAAAGTCCAAGCAGGACGCCACGGCCGAGCTTGAGCAGATGAAAAGCGTCAGCGCCAGCCTTGAAAAGGGCGGGCAGGAGCTTGCCTCAGTTGAAGAACGGTTCCAGCGCCTTGCCATGCTCCTTCCCAACATACTTCATGAATCGGTGCCGGTCGGCAAGGACGAAACGAACAACGTGGTCGTCAGAACCGGGGGCACCATAAAGGACATCCCAAAACCAAGGGACCATGTCGACATTGCCGCAGCCCTGGATCTGGCAGACCTAGAGCGTGCGGCCAAGATCGCCGGCGCGCGGTTCTATTTCCTGAAAAACGAGCTGGTGAGGATGAACTACGCCCTTGTGCAGTTTGCCTTGGAGTTCCTTGCAGAGAAAGGCTATACGCCAATTCAGCCGCCCTACATGATAAGAAAAACGCCCATGGAAGGCGCCGTCATTCTGGGAGATTTTGAGGAGGTCATATACAAGCTGGAAAACGAGGACCTGTACATGATAGGCACGTCAGAGCACGCCATCGCCAGCATGCACATGGATGAAATTTTTGACGGCAAAAAGCTGCCAATAAGATACGCGGGTTTCAGCCCCTGCTTTAGAAAGGAGGCCGGCGCGCACGGCAAGGACATGAAGGGCATATTCCGCGTTCACCAGTTTGAAAAGGTGGAGCAGTTTGTCTACTGCCGGCCTGAAGACTCGTGGCAGGAGCATGAACGGATGCTGGCCACGTCGCAGGAGTTCTTTGACAGGCTTGGTATACCCTACCGCGTCATGCTTTTGTGCTCCGGCGACACCGGCAAGGTCTCCGCCAAGACCTACGACATAGAAGCCTGGATGCCCGGCCAGAATGCGTACCGCGAGATAGTTTCATGCTCAAACTGCCTTGACTACCAGGCCCGCAGGCTCAAGATCCGGTTCCGCGACAAGACAAACGAAGAAACGCGGCTGCTGCACACCCTGAACAGCACGCTGGTGGCCACCGAGCGAACCATGGTGGCGATCATGGAGAACTACCAGACACCAGGCGGCACCGTCCAAGTCCCGCAGGCCCTGCAAAAGTACATGGGTGGGATAGAGGAGATCCGCCAGAAACCCTGACGAACAATATATATTCTGGATGGCAAGTGTGAACTCCGATGGCTAAAGGAGCTAAGAAGGGAGGCAGAGTCCGCGATAAATGGCGAGACAAGCAATGGGTCATTGTAAACAAGCCATCCGGATTTGAGCCGCCTGGAGCTGTGAATTATGTTCCCGTTACCGATGCCGAGCAGGCAAAGGGCCGGGTAATTGAAAATACACTTCATGACATGATGAAAGGTAACCCCGAACAGAGCATGGATCAACACCAGATCAAGGTATACATCCAGATAGAGAACATCAACGACGGGACCGCGACCACCCGGTTCAAGGGGCACGAATACGCCAAGGAGTTCCTCCGCAGCCTGATTCGGCGCGGAAGCTCGATGATCACCTTCGTGCACGAATACACCACCATGGATGGTTACGTCTTCCGTGTTGCCGTGTCGGCGTTTACCCAGAGGCGAGTCAACGCTTCCAAGAAGCACGAGATAAGGATGATAGCCCACAGGATACTGTCAGACAGGATCTCCAAGATGAACGTCGACCAGTTCGTCCAGGAAACCACCGGAGGCAAGGGTGGCGACATTCCGCGGGAGACAAACAGCATCATCGGGGCCGAGATCCTGGCCGAAGCAAGGAAGATTTCAAACATCCGGCACCTGGGTGTCAGGAAGACCAAGCTGATATCGACCCCCGCATCAAGGGCCGTCGAGGAAGCCAAGCCCATCGAGTCGGCAGCAACCGAGCAGCCGTCTCCGCAATAACTTTTTAGCCTCTTTAATTTTCTTGTCTTTTGGATGGAAGAGATCAGATTTTCTGCCGCTGAAACTAACCTTGTCCTCCATGCAACGGAGGACCATGACAAGGTGCTCCAGTCCATTGAAAAGGTGCTGTCCATTCCTGCCGTCAGTTTTACCAGCACGAATTCAGACGGGCATTTTGGCAACAAGATTGTCCTGTTCAAGTCCATCCTGTCAAGCAAGGAGGCTTCAGATCTGGCCATCAGGATCCTGTCGCTGCTAAACAGAATAGACAGGCAACAGCTTTACGACCGGCTCGAAGAGTACTGCGACGAGAAGGGCAACCTGTACCTGCGGCTGGACAAGCAGAGGATCTGCCAGGGCAAGGTCTCGTTGTCAGAGTCTGATGCCATCAGGATACGGTTCAAGCCCATAAGACGCTACAAGCCTTCCGGCAACATCGACACATACAGGGGGCTGCTGTCTTTAACCGAATAGACCTCTGCGTAAGAGGCGATTTCGACTTTCTTGGGCTGGCAAGGGCGCTGGCCCTAGACCGCGTCGCGGCTGCCGCCAAAAGTGTTGATCAGAATGTCATCTACAGACTTGAAAAGCCGCCGGCAACGCCGGTCGACTACCAGTACCTGCTTGTTTCAGAAAACATCAAGGACGCGCAGCGTGTAGACGTGCTTACCATCAGCGATTTCAGGCACGTCAAAGACCGGCTAAAAAAAGAGGTCCAGTCCGGCATCGGGATCGAGATGACCGTTGCCGCGGCAAGAAAGATGGACGCCGCCGGTGTGGGCAGCTGGATTTCGCAGGTTTCCGAGCTTTACAAATTCTGCCGGCTAGCCAGATGCCAGCTCATACTTTCCAGCGGAGCTGACTCGCCGTACAGCATGGTCTCCGGTCCATGTTTTGACGCCCTGCTCAAGACATGCGGCATAGACCCGCAGAAATACTGGCTTGACCTTGAAGGCTGGCTGGCATCCCGGCTGGCAAGGAGGGTCACCATATGCTGAGGAGGCGCGAAAAGCATCGCTACCTGGCCATCCTGCACAGCCAGGCAAAGGCAGTTGAAGATCTTCAAAAACGGCATGCAGAACTTTTTGGCCAGGTATCTGCAAAAAAGGCCGGCATCAAGGAGATAAAGTCAGACAAGGAAGTCACCGTGATCCGCTGCAGCCTGGAATCCCTAGACAGCGTTCTGGCAGCTGCGGCCCTCTGCTATCCGCCCATGTCCGTGCTGGATGTGTCTGGAACCGTAAAACGCCTCAGCCGGCGGCTTCCGGCAAAGGTTAATACCGCTGCAAGCCCATGATAATTCCGGGGATGAGGTGAGTTTCGCTGCTCCAGACTGAGTCAAAAACGATGAAGATCTCGCGACGAACCGACCCGCAAAGTTATAATTATTTGCCAGACGGATGAATTGCATGGAGCTTTCATACGATTATCCGCTTTACAGGCCGCCCTCGGAGGCAAACTCGATGATATTCCAGGTCACCCTGGGCTGCTCTTTTAACAAGTGCTCGTTTTGCAACATGTACCGAACCAAGGATTACGTTGAGCGGCCGTGGGACGAGATCAAAGCTGAGATGGACTTTATGGCCAAGTTCTACCCAGATACTGAAAGGGTGTTCCTTGCCGACGGCGACGCGCTTAACATGTCCAAGGACAGTCTGGTGCAGATACTAAAGCATCTGTACGCAAGTTTTCCAAAACTAAACCGTGTTTCCTGCTACGCGATGCCAAAGAACCTGCTGCAAAAGACAGACAATGAGTTGCGGGAGCTGCGGGCTGCCGGGCTCCAGATGTTCTACGTCGGCATCGAAAGCGGCAACGACACGATCCTAAAAAAAGTAACCAAGGGGGCGACCCACAAGTCCATAGTGCAGGCCTGCCTGAAGGCCAAAAAGCACGGTTTTATCCTGTCATGCATGGTGATACTCGGGCTCGGCGGCCGGACGTACACCCGGGAGCATATCTCCGACACGGCAAAGGTGCTGAGCGAGACTGCTCCAGACTATGTGGGCGCGCTGACACTCTACCTTGAGGACGGGGTGCATGACGAGTTCATGGCCAAGTTTGGAGAGCCCTTTGTCTTTCTGGAGGATCTGGAGGTGCTAGACGAGCTTGAGCGACTTGTGACAGAATTCAACCCCAAAACTCCGGTGGTGTTCAGGGCAAACCATGCCTCAAACGTGTATTCCATTGGAGGCACGATGCCGGATGATAAAGAAAAGATCCTTTCCCTCATCAAGAGCCTCAAGTCCAGGCCTGATATGCTCAAACCAAAGTTCCTGCGCCGGTTCTGATATTATCAAAAGGATTAATAGCCTGACGGCGGATCTCGTCAGTAAATGTACAGCGGCGAGCTGGAAGTTCAGGCCAAGAGGAAGGCATTGGCTGTTTTGCAGGACGAAATAACCCGGATCTTGAATTCATCTCGTGATCTGGCAAACCTCACGAATCTTATAATCAAGGGCGATGAAAAGGACATCCAGGCCTGCCTTGAAAGGATGCGCAACACCGAGGAGGAAGTTGAAAACCTCAGAAGAAAGATCACCCGCGAG
The DNA here is from genome assembly GCA_037441265.1 of Nitrososphaera sp. Taxonomy (GTDB): domain Archaea; phylum Thermoproteota; class Nitrososphaeria; order Nitrososphaerales; family Nitrososphaeraceae; genus Nitrososphaera. The sequence goes on from JBBISN010000010.1 coordinate 13,474, forward strand.
GTTTCAGACATCGGCGGCCTGATGGCAAACCGGGAAGATATACTGCGGACCGCGTACATAATGGATGACATCGCCGGCTACATCAGCGGCATTGCATTTCGTCTGGCCAACATGAAGGGGGCCACGCTGAAAAAGGCACAGTTTGACGAGGATCTAAAGGCCCTTGTGGGCATGGTGGTTGACACCATTTTCAAGATAAACGAGATGGGCAGGGCGTTGAGCATCAACCCGGCCAACACCATAGAGCTGGCGCAGGATGTCCAGAAGCTGGAGCGCGAGGTGGATGCAAAGTACAGGGCGGTTATCATCAAGGCCCTTGGCGAGATCTCTAACAACAAGGACCTGCTGCTTTTCAAGGACGCTATAGAGGGGATCGAAGGCATGGTGGACAAGTGCCAGGAAGCCTCCGACTCGTTTACCATACTTGCACTGGGCATGTAAATGTCGGTCACTGGCAGGCTTGTCGGAAACAGGATCATCATCTGGGATATCGATAACTCGCGTTCTCTCTACGGTTCTGGCTACTACGGCAAGCCCATCGGCGTGCCAAAGCCAAAGGGTATAGACTTTGACGCACCGCTGGTGCTGGACCTGATCGAAGGCTGCTATCTGGCCGAGAAGGGCCGGCTAAAGATAACCCAGATGGACGGCAAGGCAGTCTCCTTCACAGAGATAAAAAAGATGTGCAAAAAGCAGTACGCGGATTTTGACGCCAAGTACATCGTTTTTCAAGACCTCCGGGACAAGGGGTACGTCGTCTCGCCGGGAATAAAATTCGGCTGCGATTTTGCCGTCTATGAGCATGGACCGGGAATAGACCATGCCCCGTACCTTGTGCAGGTGTTCAGGTCCACCGACGAGATAACCGCGACCAGCATAGTCCTGGCAGGCAGGCTGGCAACGACGGTAAAAAAGCAGTTCATCTTGGCCATACCAAAGGTTACGGAAAAAAAGGTCGACTACGTCGGCTACGACTGGTGGCGCGCCTAGGCCGGCAGCCTGTCCTGCTTGGAGTCTTTTGGCAGGTCGAACTTGACAAAATTCTCGCCGGATATGGTCAGCCGCACAGAGAGCTTGTCGGAACCCTGCTCAAGCCAGCCCTTGTATCGGACCGAGTTCTTGACAATGTCGGTGATGCTTGGCTTCTTTTCGCTGACCTCCTCGTAGCAGGACAGGACCTCGCCGAACTTGACTTCCTGCTGCTTGTTGAATTTGGTCAGGTAGTAGACAAAGACGGCCGTCTTTTCATAGTGGTTGACGGGCTTTTTCTCGGCGTAAAACTCGCGCAGGCCAACCTTGCTTTCGCTGGCCTTGAGGTCTACAGGGATCGGTGGGATGCTTGGAGAGACGCGCGGCGCGTGCTTGGCTGGGCTTAGTTTTGGCTGAACTGCCACCTCTGTGCTTGGCATCTCCACAACTTCCTGCGGCAAAACCGGCGACGGTTCGGCTACCTTTAGCGCAACGTTTCTCTGCAGGCCGCTTGTTATGGCCTCCTTGACGGCCATCTTGAATATCTCTTCAAACTTTTCCAGATGCTTGTCGACGAAACTCTCCTTTCCTTCCAGCTCGACTATCCCTTCCTTGACGTTTATCGTAAACCTAGCTTCTGAGGATCCCGCGCTCAATTCGCATCTAGTTACTACGGGGGTTTTTTATTAATTTGGCGGTACAAAGCAGCAACGCTTGCAGCAGAAAATCATTGAACCGGGTTCCACCTTTCTTAAATACATCCGCAATCTAGTCAAATATGCATTGTTTACCGTGAAAAAACAGGGCAAGAACGGAATTTGGACCACCGTCAGCCTCATCGATGAGAACGGCTCCTTTAGAGGCGAGGCCAAATTTGAGACCCGCGAGGAAGCAGAAAAATACCTCAAGGACTACAAGCGAAAGATCAAAAGAGAACAGGAAGTCCAGGTTTTCGAAGAAACAGTCGAAAAGAAGGCCAAGCCCGGTAAAAAGGCCAAAAATTGATGATCAACGCGGCAGCTTGATCTTTTGCCTGATTTTTGAGGCCAGCTCACTTAGCTCTTCCTGAGAAGCGACGCGTCTTGCCGGCCATTTTCCGTCGGGGCTGTCGTCGATAAAGCGCGGCACGATATGCACGTGGACGTGCGGCACAATCTGGTTTGCGGCTATGCCGTTGTTCTGTCCGACGTTAAAGCCGTCTGCCTTGACAGCAGATACGACGGCCATTGCAATCCCTGGAACCAGTGAATATAGCTTTCCAACCTCGTCTGGAGGCATGTGGAACAGCGTGTCATAGTGCTTTGTGGGCACCACAAGGGTGTGGCCGGTGTTGATGGGGTACTTGTCCATTATTATGATAAAGTCCGAGTCTCGGTATACCTCGGCGCTGGGCAGCTTTTTTTCGATTATGGAGCAGAAGATGCATTGCTTGGGCATTGCTTTTTCTTTATTACTGAATTATTGTATGTTTATTTCTTGCTGCAGGGTCTGGAGCCAATTTTAAATACCCCAATATTGCGACCACTACCATGGCTGAGGCGGTCGAGCTTGATAGCTTTGATGTCAACTTCTCATTCCACTGTCCCAAATGCGACTATCTAAACGAGGAGATATCTGCCAGAGACCTTTCCAGCGGGAATGCTGAATGCGGCATGTGCCGGACCGTTTTCAGGGCAGAGGGCCTTGACGCCGTCAAGATTGTTGCCGAAATAGAAGAATAGCTGCATCTCAGCTGTATGCCCGGTATTCATCTCCCAGCACGCCGGAAGCTATCTTTAACTTCAAAACCTCCTCAGCGCCTTCGTATATTCTGCAAACCCGGTTGTCTACAAGATGCCTTCCTGGGCGATACAGAAACGACCACCCCCTGCCTCCGAGGATCTGAACGGCCCTGTCGGCGGCATCGTAGGCTGCACTTGCACAGAACAATTTTGCCTCGGCGACGGCCAGATCGGCCTTTCTCCGCTTTATTTTGTTGTCTGGATCCTTGTCCCACCGGTCCTTTAGCATCGTTGCCCGGCGCACCATCATCCTTGAAGCGCTCAGGTGAACCTTTATCAATGCAATGTGCTCCTGGATCAGCTGATGCTTTGCTATGGGCTTGCCGTACTGAACCCTTTCCTTTGAATACCGGATGGACTCTATCAGGCAGTCCTTGATGCTCCCAACGCAGCCGGCGGCCACACTTATGCGCCCGTCAATCAGGGCATGCTTTGCTATGCTCCAGCCATCTCCTTCCTTTCCCAAAATATTGTCTTGTGGAACTTTGTAGTCGGTCAGCTCAAACATCCCGGTGTTGGTCGTTGGCGTGCCCATCTTGGAGACAAGGTCTTCCCTTTCCACGCCTTCCCTGTCCGTGTCAACCAGAAAGGCACTCATGGCGTTGTCGGCGCTCTTGGCAAACACGATGATGGCGTCAGCAATGCCGGCATTTGTTATGAGGTACTTTGTGCCGTTTAAAACGTAGGAATCGCCGTCCTTTCTAAAGCTCGTCTTGATCTCAAGGGGGTTGCTGCCGGCGTCCGGCTCTGTCAGGGCAAACGCCAGGATGGTCTGGCCGCTGGTTGAGGGCTTTAGGTACTTTTCCTTCTGCCGGTCCGTGCCAAATTTCATCAGCAGTTTCTGCGCAATGGAGCTGTGCACCGAGAAGAAGGACCGGATGCCGCTTCCTTCCATGCCTATGCGCTCCAGCGCCTTGACGTAGGTGAAATTGTCCGCGTCTCTGCCGCCAAACTCCTCTGGCACTGGCAGGCCAAGAACATTGAATTCCCTTGCCAGCGGTATTGTCTGGTCGTTGTACCTGTGCTCCAGGTAATAGACGTCTTCTGTAGGCCTGAGTTTTTCGCAGAAACCGTTGACGTCCTTTAGAATCGCTTCTGAATCTCCCATAATTTTTTTTATCCCGACGTGTTTATTTCAGTATCTATGATTGAGCTGAACAAAGAATACGCGATAAACTCCGACTCCGAAAAGGTATGGAGTTTTCTGACAGATCTGCAGCAGCTGACCGGCTGCATACCAAACCTTGAAAACGTGCAGATAGAGGGCTCCACCAAGTTCAAGGGGAAGATAAAACCGCCGTTCTCCTTTATCAAGGGCAAGCTCAGCATAGAGTCCGAGATTGTCAAGTTCGATGGCAAGGATGGCTTTACGGCAACCATGAAGGGCTCGTCCATCGGCGCCTCCTTTCAGGGTACAGTCAGTGTCGCCGTCTTGTCAGCAGAGGGCACCAAGATCCAGATTGGCGCAAGGGTGGAGACCTTTGGACTATTGAAAACCATTCCAAAATCCTTGATATACAAGGTGGTAGAAGATGTTGAAACGCCCATGCTGCGATGCATCAAAGAAAAGCTGGAATAGATGTTTCGTATACAGAGAACGACCAGGCAGCTCCAGAGCCGTGGCTTGAAATGGTGGAGAGAATCTGCAAGATTCTGGTCAGAGACGTTTGTCTTGCAGGTGTATTTGTTTCAAAGCTGTAAGCGGTTATCCGTATTGTATGTCAACTATGAAGACGCGTCGTTCTTTATTTTCCCCGCCGCATACTTGTAAACCGCGTTACAATTCCCTGCATTTTCTTCCTGAAATTAGGTACATACTTGTAAATTCCTGCAAGCGATGCGATCGCACTTCCAGCAATCCCTAGAATATCTACTGGAATAGATTTGAAGTTTGCAGTAACTTCAAGGTCCTGAGTCGTCTCAGGCGCAGATATCTCAACTCCTTTCTCATTCTTGTACGAGAAAGATTCAAAGTCTATCAGCTTGAATGGCGGAAAGATCTTCAAGTCTTCAACTTCGCAGGATATGGGTGTTCCGTACTCATATTTCTTGTAGCTGCCAGAATTTATGCTGCCCTTGAGCCACTCTATATCTTCCCCATTACACTTCAAGCTTATATTTTTTAAATCTTCGGGAACGTCTTTATTGTCTATCTTGATCCGATAGTATACGTTCACCAGGCTTGCCATTGGCGAAGTACCGTCTACTCTTATTTCATAAAGGCCGGAATACGGATACTCATCACTAATAATGTACAGTTTGTCTTGCGAAGGGTCAACGGCCATATCACGAATGAAAAAAGGCGCAGACATGTCGCGCAAAATCTTGACATCGCTTTCGCCAATCGGGGAGAAGGTACTTAACTCGTGAATGTCGCCGCCAAGCGTTGAAAGATAGATTTTATCTGTATTTCTGTTGAAAACAATGACTGTGGGATTTTCTACCGGTACTTCAAGTTCCGGCATTATCTCGTCCGTAACCCCGTCGATGGTAGAGACCGAACCCTGTGTTGATGTCGTATCATCCATATTAGAATTGGCTACGTAAACATAATTGTCAAAAGGATCCACTGCTATTCCAACAGGATTCGGCCCCGTTTTCACGGTTTTTACCTCATCTTGGGTAACTGTGGGTTCCATAGATGTCTGATCATAATTCAGGGCGTTCGGGTGGTATGGGATAACAGAGACCGAATTGTCGTCATAATTAGTTACATAGACTTTGTGTAGAAGTGGATTGATGGCCATCTGTGTCGGGGATTCACCCACACCTATGGTTGTCAATACGCTGCCGTCTCCGATTACCGTGACAGAGTTTGAGCCGCTATTTACAACGAATACCAGCGAATTTAGTTGATCAATAACCATCTCTGTAGGCATGTCATCTACTTTGAGCGTGTTGATCACTTTTCTTGAAACACCGTCTATTATCGAAACCGTATCAGATCCGGAATTAGCGACGTAGATGAGGTTATAGTAAGTATCAAAAGCAATTCCTGTGGGGTTCTGTCCAACATCAATTTCTCCTAACACTTTGTGCTTCTGTATGTCAACTATGGAAACGGAATTAGAGATTTCATTTGCTATGTAGAGTATCCTGTCTTGACTGATATTATCAATGGCAATATCCGATGGCGTATTGCTCAGATCCATCTTCATTGCGATATAGTCAATTAGCTGGGGTCTCTCCGAATCGTAGGCTCCAATAGATATGTTTTTGATGATGAAATCTTGTGACCGCTCAATAAAGTCCTCGGCATACTTTTCAGAATGTTTGAACGTATACAAAACTCCGTTCTTTAATACAAAAGTCTCCGTTGTTTGCGTTGATTCCGTTCCTTTCAAGATATCTTTAATGTAGTAAATGGTCATGGAATTTTTTTCTAAAGAAGTTGCAGTAATGAGTGTCATATCCTCATACAACTCCACTTGGTTTATCCTATCATTGGTATACAATGACAGCGCATCATAATCTCCAATTGCTTCTGGATAAGGCCGCTTGCTTACCTCGACTGTGAACTCTCCAATTTTTGTTTTGGAAGCGTTATCGAAAATAGCAAAGGCTGGGAAATCCTCACAATCATCTCCTGATTGCATCTTCCAATTTTCAGGATAGTTAATCGTTATATTGTAACAGGTGTTTCTGTATGATCCGCTGTCTGCAACATCTCTTGATTCTTGAGCGTATGAATTGGGCGTGGTAAAGATAACGTTAACAAGAATACACGAGAGAAAATAAGCAGAAATAACTGTAATAATGCTCTTTCCTGAAAAACGAGCCATGATATCTGCTATAATTCTTAACTGAAAAATATTTCTGTTCCGGCTCTGTAGAAATCAAATACGATGGCAAGATTTGTTACCCGGCGCATTTCCAGTAAAACGTAGACTTTTACCTGAACCAAACTGGTGCTTTCAGATCTTGCCGGCTTCCTTGAGCCGCAGCTCCATGCGCTTTTCTCCTTCCCTGAAATGCGCTTTTTCCTCCTCTGTTTGCACCAGAAGCGGCGGCACTTCCGTGGGCTTGCCGTACTTGTCCAGAGCAACCATGGTGACAAAGGCCGTCCCTGTCCTCACCCGCGTGCCGTCATCAAGGTCTTCCGACTCGACGGTGACTTCGACTTCCATAGAAGATCTGCGGACATAGTTGAGTCTTGCCGAGAGGACGAGGGCATTGCCGATAAAGACCGGCTTGAGAAACGTCATCCTGTCGATGCTGGCCGTCACCGCGTTGGCGTGTCCTGCATGCCTCTTGGCCACCAGACCGGCTATGAGGTCCACATGCTTGAGTATGACACCGCCAAACACGTTTCCCTTGGGGTTAGCATCCGACGGAAGCATGATCACTGTCATCTCTGCCTTGGATTCCTCTGGACTCTTGGCCTTCTTCAACAACCTGAAAGCCGGTGTCTGCTGTTATAAAGCGTTTACCAGACGCGTCATTTTTTCAAGGGTAACTTCAAAGCCAAAGCGCTTCTCCTCCTTCTTCATGTTGCGGTACATGCTGAGAAGCAGGTTGGCATGCCTTACCGTGCTCAGCTTGCCGTCCATCTTTAGCCTGACAATCCTGTAGACGTCGTCGTAATAGTTGAACCTGTCAAGGACCTTCTTTCGGTATTTCTTGAAATCAAACCTGTCATGGTCGAGGGCTTCAAGGAATATGTCGCAGCATATCAGCGTGGGGATGATGCCCTCGCCAAGCATGGGAAAGACGCAGCCGATGGACTCGCCGACGCCAATTACGTTGCCGTCGAAAAACGGCTCCATCTTTTTTGGCGGCGCAAGCCTTATGGGCCTGCCTATCTTTTTGACTATCTTGGCTTCGGGGTGGTTCTGGAAGAACTCGCTGATGCCCTGGTACTTTTTTTCTACGTCGCCGGCTCCCATGTAGCCGCGGCCGTTGTCCAGCGGAAAGTACCAAAAGTATCCCTTCGCGCCCTTGTAGCCGATGACATAGAATTCGTCCATTCCCCGGACATTTTCAAGCAGGTACTCGTATGCCGGTATGATAAAGTCGTTTTCAGACCGGGGCAAAAGCGTGCGGTGAAGCCCCGTGCAGTCAAGAACGTAATCATAGTCGCCAAACGGGAATGACTCTTTTGTAACCTTGACACCGTAGTTTATCTTGACTCCCTGCATCAGGTCGTGCTCCCACTTGTGCTTGTTGTACGTCACAAGCCCTACCAGGTCAAGGTACTCCACATTGTCGTTTGGAAGGTCCATCTTGAGCCGCCGGCCCACGTGGAAGATATAGTCCTCAAATTTCAGGCCGGCTTTTTCGGAAAACTTGGACAGCATGTGCCGCGAGGCGCCCCATGCGCAGACCGGCCAGTGGTGCTCCGGCTTTGAGGCCTCGAAAATTTCAACGTCATGGTCTCGTTTTTGAAGCATGTTGCCCAGATAACTACCTGCTACGCCGGCGCCGGCGATGGCGAATTTCATGCCCCGATTCAAAGGTCCGTAAATTCCTTATTTATTTCCTATTGTGGCAGGTTCAGGACGAGTACTGGTCCTCTCCTCCAAGGGATTCCATGTAGGCGGAATGGCATTCCTTGCACTGGTTTCCCACAAAATTGCTTTCATCGTACTCCCGTTTGCATTCAACACATTTTTTCAAAGCCATACAGTTCGAAATAGCATTGGCACTTTATTCATAAGTCTTTTGATTTAGTCAGTTTTTACCGCGCTTCAAAATCTGCAGTTACATCGGCTTTATGCGCAAAAGCCAGCTTTTTGTCTTGCACTGCAATGCACATCGCTTATTATTTTCTTGTCTGACATTTCTGATACGGGTGGCTTGATTTGAAATACAAGATCAAGGGAAGGGTAAAAAACGATCAGGGCAATCCGCTTTCTGGCCTCTTTGTGGAGGCTTTTGATAGCGACTTGACTGCAGACGACTACCTTGGAAACGCGCTGACAGGTCCAGATGGTGAATTTGAGATCGAGTTTGACGACAAAATGTTCAAAGAAACATTCGAGATTCTGGAAAGGCGGCCGGACGTGTATGTCGTTGTAAGGGACGCTTATCGCGTCTTGCACAGGACCGATGTTCGCAGCGAAGCAAAAGATGAAGAGTTTTTCGATATCATGGTAAAGGATGCAAGACCCTTCGATGATCCGTATGCCACTTCTTTCCAAAGATCGTTGGCTTCCTTTAACGCGGTGGGAGATACCGTCGATATCTCCCAGGCTGATTTCCAGAGGCTCATCACGCAAATGATAAGAGGTTTGGCCAGCTGGTCGTACTACACAAGGCCAAAGGTTATGCAATCGCTGGGATATCCCGGGCCGCAGGTTCCCCAGTATCCAAAGCGGACACCCCATGAGCACTCGCTTCCCTGGAATCCGCACGAACATGGCCATGAGGAGTGATGGTTGTGCCCGGAACAATCTTTGGTCTTGAAAACATCGAGAAGAGGAAGGAAAAGTATTCCCTGGTCACCCATGACATTGTTGAAAATGCCGATGTTTGCGTCGTAGGCTCGGGGGCAGCCGGCGCCATCATTGCCTGCAAGTTGGCCGAGCAGGGCAAATCCGTTGTCTTGCTGGAAAAAGGCGGCTACTATGATTCTGAAGACATGAACCAGAGGGAGGTCGACATGATCCCCCTGCTCTGGAAGAACGGCGGCGCCATCTTTTCAGACAATCTGAAGATGGTCGTAGTTCAGGGCCAGTGCCTTGGTGGTACCACGGTGATAAACGACGCCGTCTGCTTCAAGACGCCGCCCATAGTCAGGGAGCACTGGAGGTCCATGGGAGTTGACATCACGGAAGAGCGGTGGGAGCAAGCCCTTGACGAGGTGTGGAAAGGGATCCGCGTAGGCAGGGTCCTGCCCGAAGAGCTAAACGAGAACAACCTGATGCTCAAAAAGGCATGCGCGATAAAAGGCTACAAGGCAAGCGAGAACGACAGGAACTCTGTAGACTGCATGAGGTGCGGCTTTTGTCACCTTGGGTGCCATTATGAAGCAAGGCAGGACATGCTGGTGACCTACATCCACAGGGCTTTGCAAAACTCGGACATCAAGATATACTGCAACTGCGCGGTGGAAAAGATATCCCATTCCGACGGCGTCGTTGACGGCGTTGAAGGCGACTTCATTGACGGCACGGGATCAACAAAATTCAAGATCCGGGTAAACGCAAAGGCCGTCGTCGTCTCGGCTGGCACCATTGCGTCCTCGCTTTTGCTGATGAAAAACAAGATCGCGCCAGGCAAAACCGGCAGGGGCTTGAGCTTTCATCCTGCAGTCCACCTGCTTGGAAGGTTCGACCAGGAGATCAACGCGTACAACGGAATTCCCATGGCATTTACCTGCCATGAGTTTGGAGTAACAAACGGGGTAAAGGATGGCAGTTTTCTTATCGAGAGCATATTTCTTTCCATATTCCAGTTCTCCATGGGGCTGCCATCATTTCTTGCAGAACATGCCCAACTGATGAAAGACTTTACCCATTATGCCATGGCCGGCGTGCTTGTGAAGGATGAGCCCACCGGTACCGTAACCATGACTGAAACCGGCCGGGCAAAAATCCACCACGCCCTGTCGCCGGCGGACATCAAGACCGTTGCAAAAGGCTTGGCCACCCTTGCGGAGCTCTGGTTTGCCGCCGGTGCAAACGAGGTCATAACCGAGCACGCCGACATAACGCGGCTGAAGAGCAAGGACGACATCCCAAGACTTGTGCATGCCATTGAAACAAACCCGGACGGACTTAACCTGGCATCCGCGCACCCGCAGGGCGGAAACAGGATGGGCGAGAACACCGAACAGTGTGTTGTGGATTCTAACTGCAAGGTTCACGGCTTTCAAAACCTCTTTGTGTGCGATGCCAGCGTGTTCCCAACTTCAACCGGCGTCAACCCCCAGATCACGGTGATGGCAATTGCCGCCATGGTATCTGACCACATCAATTCAGTCTGGGACACAGAGTTTGCTGGTCTAAATGTAAAGCCTGTCCTTGGCCAGACGTGCTCTGTTGCCCAGCCCATGTTCTGCACCGCCGAGAGGCTGGACGCGATGTTCCGGCAATCAGCAAACAAGCTCCCTGTAGAGACCCTGGTCAATGCAGACGAAAGTTCGCCTCCAGAAGAAAGGTGGAGCTTTGACAAAGAAAGCCTGATGATCTACAACAACAAATACTGGAAAGGCTTCTTCCCCATGGATCAGGACTTTACCCTGATAAGATACCTGGGAGGATTCTGGAAGCGCTTCCACCGGCAGGGAGACGAGATAATGGGCATAACTCATCCCTTCGAGACCAACATAGATGCACCCAACACGGCCCAGCTGAAAACATTCGAGGGCTTTGGCGAGCTTGTACATCTAAAGTACACCAGTCCGGAATTCTCTATATTCTACGATCTCCTCAAAATAGTCGACAAAGACACAGTCCTTGGAAAGGCGTTCTTTGGACTGCCTCCCTTTGGCAACCAGATACTTGACTTTTGCATGTCACGCAGGTACTCTGTGGATTTCATGACAGAAGACGACCATGAAACCATCTACCAGCAGCATGCTCGTTCGCCGGCCGCCGGCGAGGTTCTGGGAAGGTGGAACGGCAAGCTGGTTTCAGACAGCGCGCTGACGCCGGTAACGCAGGTCTTTACATACACGCAGGACAACATCGGGAAATTGCAGATGGAGTACCTCTTTGGCGGGTTGCTGCGGGGGATCTCAAGAGTTACTCTGACCCCGCTGCAGATGAACATGTATGACTTTACCAGCTGGCACGACGAGGTAAAGATCGTTACCAGCGACTTTATGGCCGGCAAGTGGTGCTCACCATGGACAAAGATCCCGCTGAACTTTGGTCCCAGCTTCCTGGGCGTTGAAAATGGTCCAGATGGAAGCAGGTTCTGCCTGCGATTTACTTTGAGGCGCGTCTAGGGCGCGGCCAGGAAAAAGTCTTGATGGCCCATCACTCCCATTATTTTCTGATTACAATAGGCCGTATTCGTAAATAATACAGATAATTGCAGATTATTCCTCGTCGCTGGATTCGTACCTCTCGGCAAGGCGGTACCTGGCATACTTGTCGTCTGGCGAGTATTTCGCAGGGTGCGGATCCATGGTAAAGCCGCCGCATTTGGGGCAGTCCTTTTTGAGCGTGTAGACTCCGCAGGAAGAACACTTGCGTATAAGATGCTTCATATGATCTACCCTTGATGGGATTTCTTGGATTCTTCACGGGTTACGGAAAACGTGCCATGCTGCTTTTCAATGCCGGAACGCACCTTTTCGATGACGTTGTTCATGGCCTTCTCGGCCACCTTAAAGTTCTCGGCCGTCACCACCACCCTGTACCGCGGGGCTCCGATGTACGTGACCTCGGTTTTGGCGCTGCCCTTGCTGCTTTCCACCCCTGACATGAGGCTTTTTATCATCTCGATGCCGTCCGGCTTTTTGGATGTGATGTCCATGACGACTCGGACCTCGACGTGGGGGATCTGGATCTTGCTGCTTTCATCCTCGATGGCCTTCTTGACGTCGTCGGCGATCTCGATCTTTTGCATGACGTCCGGGCCCTTCCTGGCGACATCCTCAAAGATGTCGTACACATAGTCGTACTTTTGCAGGATCTTGTCCTCTATCTCTGAAACCTGCTTGGGGTTCAGGCTCAGCTTCACCTTGATGAGGTCCATAAAGGCCGCTGCCTTTTCGTTCTTCTTTACCTCTATCAGCTTGGACTTGCGCTCCTCGCCGGAGACCTGCTTTAGGGAGCAGTCAACCTCGCCCCTGGCCCTATTAACGCGGATGACCTTGAGCACGGCCTTTTGCTTGGGCTTGACGTACCGCTCGATGTTGCGGATCCAGCCGGTGGCTATCTCGGATATGTGCAGAAAGCCGGTCATGCTGTTGTACTCGTCTAAAATGACGTACGCGCCGTGTCCGGTGACTTCTCTTACCGTGGCTATAACAATCTCACCTTCTTCTGGAAGTTTCTGGGTTTCTTCAGCAGCGGACATTGCGGTAGGGTAGACGATGCAAATGGCATACTTTAAGGTTGCCTTTTGAAACGATCAGTAGTCTATGCCCTTTTTGGCCTTTATCCCCAGCTTGTAGGGGTGCTTGATCTCCTTCATCTCTGTAACAAGGTCGGCGACATCTATCACCCGGTCGTCGGCATAGTTGCCGGTGAGTATGAGCGTGGTCTTGTCCGGCTTGGCCGCTATGATGTCCAGGATGTCCTGCACGGATATCAGTTTTAGTTTTGCAGCATAGTTGATCTCATCAAGCACCATGACGTCATACATTCCTGTGGCCAGCTTTTCTCTTGCCAGCGTGATGGCTTGTTTTGCAGCATTTTGATGCTCCTCTATGGGGTGGTCGTCGTCGATGATGCCCACAAAGCCCTTCCCTGCGGCAATCATCTCAAACTCGGGCTCAAGTCGCCTGGAGCTGGTCATCTCGCCGTAGTACCACTCGCCTTTGATGAACTGGATCATGCCCACCTTGTAGCCGTGGCCCACTGCCCGGAGCACCACTCCTAGGGCCGCAGTGGTTTTTCCCTTTCCCTTGCCAGTGTAAACTATGACCAGACCCCTGTCAGACATCAGCCGCTATCCTGCAGCCGTTGGAATAAAAATCCATCTAAGGTAAGTTAATAAAAAATGCCAAGGCAGACAAGTGTGTTGTCTAGCATTCCAAGGGTCGTCATCGCCGGCGTGACCAGCGGCGTTGGCAAGACCACTGTCGCCACCGCCGTCATGCACGGCCTGCGCAAGAAAGGCCTTCGCGTGCAGCCCTTCAAGGTCGGCCCGGACTTTATCGACCCGTCTTACCACACTGTTGTGACGGGCCGGCAGTCCAGGAACCTGGATGTCTGGCTGATGAAGAGGCGGGGCGTTCTGGACTGCTTTTTGAACTCCAGTATGGACGCAGACGTCGCCGTCATCGAGGGCGTGATGGGGCTCTTTGACGGCATGTCCGGCAAGGACAACTATGCCAGCACGGCCCATGTGGCCAGGATCCTTGATGCCCCTGTGATACTGGTGGTTGACGCGTCCAAGAGCGCGCGGTCCATAGCGGCCATAGTGCTTGGGTTTCTCCGCTTTGACCGGAGCATCAGGATAGCCGGAATAATATTGAACAACGTGGCCGGCGACCGGCATGCCGGCTATATCACCGACGCCCTGAACGGCCGGGTAAAGGTTCCAGTCGTCGGAATAATCCGGCGAAACAAAGAGATCCGGATGGAAGAGCGGCACCTGGGGCTTGTGCCTGCTTCTGAACTGCAGCAGGAAAAGCAGAAGTCCATAGTCGATGCTGCAAAAATTGTCTCCAAGCAAATAGACATCGACGCAGTGCAGGGGCTATGCGGGAAAAGCCCGCTGAAAGCAAGGCCAGCAGAAATCCGGCAGGCAAGGCTTGTCGCAAGGCTGGCCGTCGCCCTTGACGAATCCTTTAACTTTTACTATGCAGACAATCTGGACGCACTGCGGGCCTGCGGCGCGCAGCTGACTTTCTTTAGCCCGGTAAACGACAAGCGGCTGCCGGAAAACATTGACGGCCTCATACTTGGGGGTGGATTTCCGGAGGTCCTTGCCGACCGGCTGGAGAAGAACCGGTCCATGATAAAGTCAGTATCAAAGGCTGTGAGTTCGGGCCTTCCAGTTTACGGCGAGTGCGGCGGGCTGATGTACCTGACGCGTTCGATAAGCGGATACCTGGGCGAGAAAAAAGCCAGGAGGATGGTGGGGCTGATAGACGCGGACACGAAAATGACTTCCCGGCTGACTTTGAATTATACCGAGGCAAGCTGCGACGCGCCGATGTTTGGCCAGACTGCTTTGCATGGCCACGAATTCCATTACTCTGAGATTGAAAATATTGCTTCTGACAGCCGGTTTGCGTACACTCTGAAAAAGGGCAACGGCATAACCGGCGGCAGGGACGGCCTTTTGGTGGGAAACGGCCTTGCCGCGTACATGCACCTGCACTTTGCCGACAGAAAACTTGCGCAGAGGCTGGTTGACTTTTGCGTCAGGCACTCACGGCGCTGACCGGCTTTTGTACAGAAGCAGTATCGCGTTTATAATGGACGATGCCGCAGGGCTGCCGCCCTTCCTTCCCACGTTTGTTATGAACGGCACGTCTGTCCTGGACAGCTCTTCTTTTGACTCCGGCGCCGATACAAAGCCGACAGGTATCCCCACCACCAGGGCCGGTTTTGTCACCCCTTCTTTTACCATCTTGATCACTTCGTATAGTGCAGTGGGCGCGTTTCCGATGGCCACTATGCCGCCATCCATCTCTCTGGCCGCACGGCGCATGGCCAGCTCTGAGCGCGTCATGTCAGTCTTTCTGGACTCTTCTGCTATCTTGGGGTCCGAGATGTGGCAAAAGACTTGAAGACCAAGCTCGGAGAGTAGTTTTTTGTTTATTGCCGCGGCGACCATGTCGACGTCTGTCACGATGTTGCACCGGTTCCTGATGGCGTTAAAGACCGATTCCATGGCCTGCTCATGGAACAGGATCCTGCCGGCTTTTGCAAAGTCAAAGTCTGCAGTGGCGTGTATCACCCTGCGCACTATGGGCCACTGCGTCTCGTTGTAGTTGTGCGGGCCGACCTCCTCGTCTATCATCTCAAAACTCTTCTTCTCGATGTCAAAGGCCCGCTCAGACATGGACCGGCTTGCCGCAGTCCCGCTGCTGTTGTCCTGTCTTGTCCTTCCCTCGACTTCGCCGGCGCGCTGGACTATTAGATCTGCAAGTATCTCGTCTACGCCAAGATGCTTGGCCATGAAGGCGTTTTTGTATCCGTGCTTTTCCAAGGCGGCGCTGACCTCGATGGCGACATCCTTTTTGACGTGCGCGCCCTTGTGCAAAAAGTAGGGAATCATGAGAAGCACCTTTGGATTGCGGTCAAGCGCCGCGCTTGTACCCTCGCCGATGCTTGGCTTGTCCAGCTCAAGGAAACAGTACGTGACGTTTCTGTAGATAGGCCGGATGGTGTCTGACAGGTGCACAAAGGCGTCGTGCGCGTTCTTGTCGCTGCTGCCATGCCCGATCACCAAGACATCGCATTCGCTATCTTGATGCTGGATACCATTTTCAATTTTGAGTGAAGTCAGCCGGTCAACCACAAGCCGCGTCAGGTCTGGATGGTAGCTGAGCGGCCTTGTTATCGCCATCTTTATCTTCCTATCCCTGCCTATTGCCGCACTCTTTTTCACGGTATCTTTGAGCTTCATGCCTGGGTACAGAAAGTACGGCATCACCGTTATCGTGTCCGCGCCGCTGGATACGCAGCGGCTTATGCCTTCCTCGATGTACGGTGGCAGAACCTCCAAAAAGCAATAGTCGGCAAAATCATACCCGGCCTTTTGCCTGGCCATGGCGCAGAGCTGCTGCATTTCATCTCTAACTTCTGGCTCTCTGCTGCCCCTGTCGATTATCAGTAGTGCCCTTTTCAATCTCGTTCAATCTGAGCAGCGCAGGATAAAATATCTTTATTGATTCCTTTCGTCAAAGACGATAAGTTGCCAGGTTGTGCCAAAATTCCAATATTGCGCCAAAGTTAAAACCGCTGGCCGCAATGGTTATTTTAAAGGACTAGCTTAGTCGTGGCAAGTGACCCGTAACCTCATCATCGGCATTTTGCTTTCGGCGCTGATCCTATCTTTGATCATTGCGGCAGTCCCATCCTTCGCTGCTTCAAGCAATGAAAAGCTGGCCTTCGTAAGAGAAACGGTCAGCGGAAAGG
>JBBISN010000010.1:30035-42875 GCA_037441265.1 Nitrososphaera sp.
GCTGCTTCAAGCAATGAAAAGCTGGCCTTCGTAAGAGAAACGGTCAGCGGAAAGGAAATCTATGCCATGAACCTGGACGGCTCTGACGAAGCCCGGCTGACAAACAACAGCGCCGCTGACCTGGATATTGCCTGGTCGCCAGACGGCAGAAAAATAGCCCTTGCAAGCAACAGGGACGGTAACTATGAAATCTATGTTATCAATATCGGCGGCGCAAACGCGGTAAGGCTGACAAACAACAACGCGGCTGACACGCAACCTGCATGGTCGCCGGATGGAAAGAAAATAGCCTTTGTCAGCGACAGGGAGGGCAGCCAGACCATCTACATAATGAACGCGGATGGCGGAAGCGAGAAGAGGATTCTGAACAATCCAGCCGGCGAGCAGCAGCCTTCCTGGTCTCCGGACGGCAAGAGGATAGCCTTTGCCGGCAACCGTGGGGACGGAAACATGGAAATCTATGCAGTCGATGTGGACGGAAGCAACCCGACGCGGCTGGCGTACAGCGAATCGGCAAGCTACCTTGACCCGTCCTGGTCTCCAGACGGCAAGAAAATTGCCTTTGAATCTGCCAGCGATGCTGGCAGGGAAATCTATGTGATGGACGCCAATGGATCCAACGTGACAAGGCTGACCGATAATTCGTACGACGACGGCGAGCATGCCTGGTCTCCGGACGGAAGCAAAATTGCCTTCATCAGCGACCGGGACGGCAATCCAGAAATCTATGTGATGAATGCCGACGGCTCGGAACAGACAAGGCTTACCGATACTGAAATCAGCGAATCGCAGCCCTCCTGGTCGCCGGTTCTGGAAAAAAGCATCATCCCGCCTGTCATCACCGTGCCAGAGTATGTTCCCAAGAAGGCTCTGACTGCCGAGGGTGTGACTGTGTATTTCACTGCAACTGCCACGGACAACCGTGACCCTGATGTGGGTGTCAAGTGCACCCCGCCTTCCGGCTCAAGATTCGCGGTCGGCGACACGACCGTTACCTGCACTGCGGTCGATTCCGATGGCAACCAGGCGATGGCCAGCTTTGTCGTTTCCGTGGTCCTATCAGAGGAGGATACCTCACCTCCAGTTATCACGGTGCCGCCAAGCCCGATGATCGTGGACACTGCTTCAAGTTCAGGAACCGTCGTTAATTATTCTGCATCTGCAACGGACAAGTACGGGGCAGTCCCCATATACTGCACCCCGCCTTCCGGCACTTTCTTTAATCTGGGCGGCACCACCGTCAACTGCACTGCCACCGATCTTGCCGGCAACACGGCCAACGCGTCATTCCTGGTCATGGTCAGGACTGGGTTTGACAACATCAAGCCGACCATTGCCGTTCCGCCTCCCCTGACGGTGAAAACCACCAGCCAGTCCGGCGAGGCAGTCCGGTATTCAGTATCGGTTACCGACAACTTTAACGACCCTGTCCAGCTGACATGCGTTCCGGCTTCCGGCTCTACATTTGCTGTTGGGGACACAACCGTTACCTGCACAGCCACGGATCTTGCCGGCAACGTTGCAACAAATTCTTTTGTCGTGTCGATGATATACGAATCTTCTGCGCCTAGCGTGGTTGTGGAACCGGCTGGCGAACCTACAGGCGAGCCGACAGCAATCGCTCCAGTGGAACAACCAGCACCCGCCGTAAACGGGCCTCCAACTGCAGTGATCACGGTAGCCGGTCCTACAGAAGTGCAGGTTGGCACAGACGTGCTCTTTTCTGCGGAACTTTCAAGCGACGATGGAAGCATAGCGGGGTACAGCTGGTCCTTTGAAGACGACGGCGCAACTTCAAACGAAATGCAGATTACCCACCGGTTTGACAGGGCCGGCTCCTTCAAGGTGCAGCTGACAGTCACCGACAATGACGGGCAGCAAAGCAGTAAAGACCAGACCATAAGCGTGGTGGCAAATCCTTCCACCACTGATGCAAAAACCGCGGATGAAGGAAACGTGCCGTTTGGTGTTACGCTGAGCAAGAGTTTTACTCCGGATCTGCTTCTGCCGATAATCGGGGTGGTTGTCGCGATAGCGGCAGCCGTAGCAGTCTTTGTAATCAGACAGCGCAGAAAACCGGAAGAATATCGCACGTTCTAGCTGGTCTTACTGATAGTTTATCCTGCAGACAGCCACAGTCAGGTTGGGCGGGAACTTTTGCTTGGGCACTATCAGCTGCCCCTTTGAGCTGAGGAGCGAAGCCGCCTCAGAAACGCTGGCCGTTCCTTCAAACTTTTGCACCGTCTCAGAGGGGTTTGGGACCTGCACCTTTGCCAGCTCGGGTTTATCGTAGATCTCGACAGGCAGGTTATACTGTGCGGAGAATTCATCAAGGCCCTTTACCCTTGCCTCGCGGTTGACACTGGCAACGTTTCTTATGCTCTTCATGCTGAGGCCCTTCTCAGCGAATACTGTTTTAACACCAAACTCGATGGTCTCCTTGCTTGTGTCCCAGTGCAGGCCGATGCCCACTACCAGGCTTTTTGGCCTGTAAACCACAGACTTGGACAGGACCTCTGGATCGGAGATGGTCCTGTCGGTTATCACCAGCCCTGCCTTGAAATCTGCTGATTTGATCTCGTCAATGCTCTTTACGGCGACGACATTTTTTGGAAGCGGGGCCGGCCACCAGTTTCTTTCGCCGACATCCTGAAATACTGCTATCTTTTCTTCGTTGACCATGAACGCGCTCACCTTCGTCACGTTCTCGAAATTGTCGACGGTCCAGCCAAACTCCCTGCCGACAAGGTCCACCGCGATGGTCTCGTTGACATCGGCGGCGGTGGTGATGATGGCCCTGGAGTTCAGAAAAGACGCCAGGAGCCGGGCAAGGGCGTTTGCGCCGCCAAGGTGGCCGGAAAGCGCGCTGATGACGTGGTTTGCCCTGTCGTCGATGACTAGGACAGCCGGATCGCTTTTCTTGTCCTTGAGGTGCGGCGCTATCATCCTGATGACGGCGCCAAGCGAAAAGATGCAGACAAGCGCGTCGTGCGTCCTGAAAAGGCTGCCGACAAGCGCCGTCGCCGGGTCGGAAAACCAGTTGATGTCGGTGCCAGAATCGCGGTGCTTTTCTGGAACAAATATCTGGACTTCGGGCATCTTGGATTTTATCGCCCTGGCAATTTCTATGCCATGCTTTGTGATTGCGACGACGGCTATTGTGGCCAAGGGACAGTGGTTTGAAGGGAACGGAAAATAATCTTATCGCCTAGTCAAGCATCTACTGGAAAGCCTTCATCAATTTGAACAATGCAACCAGTAATTTTAGCGAAAACACGAGGGGGATGACGAGGCCGTACCTGAGCAAGAGTTTGAGCGGCCTGTGCCTTTTCATAGAATGTGCTACGGCCGGGCTATACCTGTAATAGACAGAGAGTAGTCTTTCAAACGCATCCTTGTACTCTGATTGCAGTATCACAGAATCCCTGTAGTCTCTTAGGAATTGTACGTGGGGGTGCAACTCAGAATCCATGGCCGCCGTCGCAATAAAGCATCTGGGTGGAGGCGGCGGAGGAGGTGGTGGCGCTTCCCCTATCCGGCGTTTTTCATCGGCAAAGTTCTGCAAGCTCTGCAGCATGCCATTCCAATTGTTGTAGTCCTTGGACATCCATACGAGGCATCCTGCGTAGCCGCTTTTCTGCGCATTTGTCATAAAGTTCTGTACGGCTGACACTTCCTTTCCCGAGTCGTGTTCGCTGTGACCTTTGATGTATGGCCCAAATTCCCCTATTATGCACGGCTTGCTGCCAAAGTCCGACGGCCTGTACGGCTCGAGGTCTCCTTCATTGTTATACACATGGTAATCAAAGAAATCAAAATACTGGGCCATCTCTGTTGCGTAACTTTTGGCTGTTTCCTGCCTCGTGAATCCGCAGGAGACCTTTATGGCGCTGTCGAATGTGTGGATGGCGTCGCTGCAGGACCTGATGTACCTTTTGATATCATTCTCGGTAACCTTTTCGGCTTCTGTCGCAGAAGTGTCGTCGCGTTCATTGTCAAGTATGTTGTCCGGCTCGTTCATCAGGTCTATTGCAAACAGCGCGGGATGCCCGCCTACCCTGTTAAGAAGGGGTGTGAGGGCATTGGTTATAAAGCTGTCCAGCGCGGAAGGGTTTTTCAAAAGCAGCCGCATGTTGTGCTTCCAGGTTTTCTGCAGTGCAAGGTAATGAGGTGCCCTGACCGCATCTATGCCTACCTTCTCGGGACTGTCATGGATAGACCAGGAATTCAGGCAAAGGTACACAAGCATCCCGTGATTGGTTGCGGCCTCAAACAGCCTTTCCAGATTGGCAAAGAAATGTACATCGTCTATGCCTGTGACAAACCCGTTCTGATCAAATTTCAGTGCTTCAAACCTTTCAAACGCCCACACTCTTACCGCTGCCATGTTTCCTTGCGGGGTCTGGCTGCTCTGAAAAAAATTGCCCAAGTCATTCGTGTGGGATGAAATGTATGGAGTGGGGGGCGCGGTATCAGGAAGAAGAGGATCAGGGACATTAGAACGAAAGATCCTGAGCACCGAGAACTCGTTTAGACCAAGATCGTGATCATATTCATCGTGAAACATTGCTTCGTTTAGCCCTACTACGAATCTGTTGCCCGGAGTTAATGGGGATGACATCAAGAAGCACTCGCAGGTTGCATAGCGCAGGAAAGAAATTGAACTATGCGAGAATCAAAACTGCAGACTTGCATGGGGTCTTCACAATATGGTTTTACTAATACTTTCTGTCGGTCTACCATCTATTAGAGGCATCTCAAATTCCTCCTTACACTCGACCCCAATTCAGCTTGTCACACAACTTCAGTGATGGTCTTTTTCTTCCATACAAATGATATTAGCAGTGAAATGATGTAAGCTGAAACTCCAAGCATCATTGCCGTAGACGAGCCGTACATTATCCCAAGCACAACGGCAAGCACTGCTCCCAGAACAGAAAACGCTCCGTTGACAGCCCACATCCACGGTATGTATTCTGGCCTGTGGGTCTTGAGCAACCGCATGCCTGTTGGCAGAGGCATGCCCATTAAAAGCCCGACAGGTGCTAAAATGGCGATGCTGACTGCGGCTTTTACTTCAAACTGCTGGCCAATGACTGAATAAATTATGGGCTGAAGCAATGCGACATAGGTTATTCCTATTGCGACAATACCGGCTATCATGAAGGCCAGGTTCCTTGTGTTGCTTCTGATGATTCTTGAGCTGAGCAGGCTGCCGGAGCCGCTGGATATCAGCAAAGTAAAAAGCAGTATTGCAAAAGTTGTGGTCGGGTTTCCAAGCAGAAGAATTAGTTTTTGCAGCAGTGCCAGTTCTATCAAAATAAAGCCCATGCCAAGGGCCGCAAAGTATGGTATTATACTTGAAATGCCCAGCCGCGGCTTTTCAGTGCTGTTGTTTGTCCTCCACAGCCAAAAAAGGGGTATGAACAGAAATGTTGTTGCAATCACTATGCTGCTGTTGAGCAGATTCATTATCACCGCTGGCAACGGCTTTTCGTAGGACAAAAAGTAGGGGCTGTCGTCGGTGACATAGTAGGCTTTTGTCTGGAATAAGTCGTAGAACTGCTCAAGTCCGATATCTCCACTCAGCAGCTGGGAATACGGTTCTCGCGTCACCTGTCCGGGGATCAAGATCGGCTTGTAGCCGTATCGCGCAAAGGAGCTGGAAAAGAATTCGATTTCATCATCAGTAAATAGAGATTTTGAAAATACCACCATTGTTCCGCTGGGGTCCTTATCATACGAGCTCGCTGTCACTACGATAAGGTGCTTGTATACTTCATTCTGCGGAATCCCGTTTTGCTCCAGCAGCTTGACATACGTAGAGACAAACCGGGGCGTATCAATCAACCATCTCACTGTAACTACCTTGCCCCTGTCTGTCAGGTGATCGTAATACTGCTGGAAGCCCTGCAGCGTATAGAGAAAGTTTTCTGACACGCTTAGGCCGCCGGACGAAACTGAGGCCCACGTGTCTACAAACGGGATATAGATGATGTCGTATTTTTCCGCTGTACGCGTTATAAAGCTCCTTCCTTCGTCTACGTGCGCCCTTACGTACTGATGGGTGTAGACATTTCCGGCCTTGTCGCCGTAGCTTTTGACGGTATCAAAAATTATTGGGTTTATCTCTACGGAGGTTACATCCTTGCTCCC
Source organism: Nitrososphaera sp. (assembly GCA_037441265.1). Lineage (GTDB taxonomy): Archaea > Thermoproteota > Nitrososphaeria > Nitrososphaerales > Nitrososphaeraceae > Nitrososphaera. The sequence goes on from JBBISN010000010.1 coordinate 36,192, forward strand.
GCTCACCAGTGCTGCAACTACATCCCTGCCACCGCCGGATCCAATGACCAGAACCTTGGGATTGTCCATCATCTTGTAGGGCAGATAATGCATCCAGGTAGCAAGCTCCTGCCGGCTCTCGACGTTGCCGTCCCATGATATTACATTGGTTCCGGCGCCGCCGTCGATGAAAATCTTTGCCGCCAGGCCCTCGTCCCCTTTCCCGCCTTCAACAACATCAATCCGTGAAAAGGAATTCCATTGCGTCTTGACTATCTTTGACCCGGGATGTTCTCGCAGGTATATCGGCAGGTCTTTTAGCGCGGTCGGATCTGTAGGAATGGCGAAAATCTGGGTGCTGTAGTTGATGAAAAGAAGGGATGCTGCAAATCCCACAAAAGCAAGACTGATGATGGTTTTCTTGACGTTTTTTGTAATCCGCGAGAATATGGCAGCCGTAACGGCAGCTATCACTCCTACAATAAGGGCTGCGCCCTCCCCACCGGCCAGTATCAAGAACAAGATCACCAGCAGCGCGCCAGCAGATGCGCCTATCAGGTCTGCAGCATAAAGCCTGCCGGCCACCACGGCAAACGCGTTAAAGGCGGAAGACACGATGATCCCGATAAGGAAAAACGGCACGGTAAAAAGGATCATGAACAGCGGAAGGTACACTGTCTGAGACGTCAGCGCGTGCATGACGTAGAGTGTTACGGGGATAAAGGCTACTATTGCCAGCGCCGAGACTATGGCTAGGTTCTCTGCCCAGTTGCCCTTGATGCGCTTTAATCCGTACTGCACCACAAGGCCGGAAGCCCCAAGACCGAGAAGGGCTACGGACACCGCCACAAAGGCATAGTGGTACCATATGGCGGCAGAAAATATCCTTGTAATGGCCACCTCAAGCACAAGGCCCGACAGCGATATGAGAAATATCCCTGCAAACAGCAGCCTGCGGTTAATTGCATGCGGGGAACTTTTGGCGGCTGCCAAATCCTGTCTTTTTACCCATTGGAAGTTATTAAAGACCTTCTTGTCCATTGCTTACCCTGACTTCTACCCTGTCTCCTTCAAAATTCGAAGCCATGTTGGTGTACGGGTATTCATCAAGATCATATTTGCTCACGTTGCCTTCAAACACGGCGATGCCCTTTGTACTGTCGTACGCATCCTGCAACTGCTTGCCGGCCCCTATGTTTGCTTGAAAATGTTTATCTGATATCAGCAGCAGTTTTTCAGTCTCGACAGGATAGAAGAGCAGATCTCTATAGTCCGGGAAAGCATGTTCTTTGTCAAAGATATAGATAAACATCCATGAATAGGTTGGGCTGGACACTATTGTAGTCTCGCTATCAGCAGCCCCTGCAACAAATGCGGCTGCTTCAAACTGGGCAGAGGTGACATTTGTAGTGACAAGCAAAGCAGTGGAGACCAGTCCAAAGATTCCAATTGCGGCAATGGCTGCAAAGGATAATCTCTGCTTTACTGCAGATATCTTGTCTATTATTCTGGCGCCGGCGATGGCAAAGACCGGCAGGATGGGTATCCAGTAGAAATACTGGACATACCCGATAACAGACAACAAAGCCACAAACGGGATGAGCCATAATAGGATAAACAGTTCTTTCTTTACTGCAGCGTACACAAAACCGGCAGCTCCCAGAATCAGAAGAACAGGATCAAAGCGGAAAAATGTCTTGACTATGGACGAAAATCCTTCACTTTGCCTCTGCGTCTGCCACAATACATCTTTTTGCCACAGGTCAAACTGGCCATTTGCAATGCTGTAAACCGGCCAGATCATGGGTATCAGAATTACTGGAATGAACCAAAGCCCAAGCAATCTGGGCTTACTAAATTCCCCACTGGAATAAACAAGATATCCTACAAGGGGGATCATCGTAAAGACCGGAATTTTGGTGAATATGGCAGTCCCCAAGAAAATACCGGAAAGCAAGACCAGGGCACTTTTTTTACGGCCTGTAGCACCTTTTGCATAGATTGCAAACAGTATCGATGTAAGAAGAAATGGAAGAAGGATGGAATCTAGCAGTATCCTTCTTGTCAGCCATGTAATTGGCATCACCGCAAACAGGATAGATGACATCAGCGCAACCCTCTTTCCGTAGCGGCTGGACGATATCATGTATATGAGAAACGTGTCAACTACTGCAAGGATGCCCATCCAGATTCGGGGAACCGCATACAATGCGTCGATGGATTGTACCGAGGGCGAAATATTGAGGGAGCTAGGATAGCCTGTCAGCGCAGCAAGCCCTGCCAAAAACAACTGCCCAAAGTACGGATGATCGTAAAAGGAGCCCTCCTGCGGTCCATGCCCTTCCAGTACGTGCATGGCCCGTCGCATGTATACCCCTTCATCGTAGAATATGTCTGGAAAACCAGCCGGGTTCCAGAGATGAACAAACGATGATAACGCAAGGGGAATAAGCAAGAACGCGATGCTGGTTTTTCTGCTTGTTACAGTCATCGCATTCATGTGTCAAGGTTGGAGCGGCACCATCGTATTTAATACCTGTCTGATCGTGCCTAGTTCTACGAATCCTGGCTTTGTAATAGTCAGGACTCTGTGGAAGGGTACCTTGCCTTTATCTGGCCGTCAAACTCAAACATGATGACGTCTATTTGCAACTGACTGGCGGAATGCTGCCTCATCTGCTCGTACGCGTTCTTGCAGATAATGTCAAAAAACCCAGGGATGCCGTTTCTTGCGATTATCTCGCCGGCATGCCTCGCGGTGTTGGCCTGCTTGATTTCGTCGACAACGCTCTGCGGCGCGCCGCACTGCACAGCAAGCCGGGCCATGAATTCCATGTCAACGTGCGAGCCCTTGACGTGGGTCTGCTTGATGCCCATGGCCATCTTGGTCAGCTTGCCAATAAAGCCGGCGATTATGGCCCTGCGCATCTTTTTGCTGGCGCACTGCTTTATGGAGTAGCCGGCAAAGTCGCCCATCTGCACAAAACAGTGGTCTGGCAGAGACTTGAACAACGCCCTGGCAAAATCCTCGCTTCGGCCGCCGGTCGTCAGCACGGCGGTGTCTGCCCCCATGGCTATGGCAACATCAAGGCTCTGGCGTATTGCCGCGGCAAACGAGGCGGTGGAGTATGGAAGCACGATCCCCGTGGTCCCAAGTATCGATATGCCGCCCAAAATGCCCAGGCGGGGGTTGTCCGTCTTTTTTGCAATCTCTTCGCCGTTTGGAACTGAAATCACAACATCGACGCCGCGGTGCTGCAGCTGCTTTTCTGCAACTTCCATGACTGCCTGCTCTAGCATCTTCATGGGTGTGCTGTTGATGGCCGGCCTTCCTATCTCAAGGCCAAGACCCGGCTTTGTCACCCTGCCGACGCCCCTGCCGCCATCGATGCTTATTTTGCCAGAATCTGCACTGAAGGATACCGTGGAGCATATCTCGGCTCCGTTTGTGACGTCCGGATCGTCGCCGCCGTCCTTTATGGCGGCGCACGTCACCCTGCCGTCCTCCGCCCTTGTCCATGCGATCTTTAAAGTCGCAATCCTGTTCTTTGGCAGGCTCACCGTGGCCTGCTGGACCGGGCTTCCAGTTATCAGGGCGTGCAGTGCAGCCTTTGTGGCTGCCGTGGCCGTTGTGCCCGTGGTATAGCCGGTACGGAGGGCCCCCTTTTTCCTCTTTTCTTCGACTTCTGCTGGAAGGTCCTGCTCAAGTTCTGCCAGCTCTAGATCCCTGTCAGTCTCAGACATGCCTAAAGGAGCACCGTCCCGCCGTCGATTATAATCGTGTTTCCGGTGGCAAAGGAAAAGTCATCTGAAGCAATGCATGCGGCAACCCGCGCCACTTCTTCTGGCTTTCCCCACCTTTTCATCGCGTTTTCGCTGGCAGCCTTTTCTCTTTCCGCGGGGGTCATGGAATTGAACGTGGCCTCGCTTGCAATGTTGCCCAGGGCCAGCGTGTACGCCCGGATGTTTTTCTGCCCGTACTCTAGTGCAATATGTTTTGTCATGGCTATCAAAGCTGATTTGGCCATGGTGTACGGCGCGCCTTCAGTGTGGCCAGAAACTGCCGGCGTGGACGAGATGTTGATTATCACTCCGCCGCCGTTCTTTATCATGAGCGGTATGGCAGCGCGGGTTATCCTGAAACTGCCCCGCAAGTCGACGGCAAGAACGTCTCCAAACTCTTGATCGTCGACCTGGTGGAACTCCTTGTACCATATCTTTCTGTCAAAGGGGTAGCCGGCGTTGTTGACCAGAATGTCAAGGCCGCCGTAATCTGCAGACAGTTTGTTTGCAAGCCTTTCAACGGAGGAATCATCGGTGATGTCCAGTTCAACTCCTTCAGTGTTGGGGATGCCAGATGCTGCCTCCTGCGCGTCTTTTAGCCTCCTAGAACAGACGATGACTCTGGCCGACCGCGAAGCAAACTCGCGGGCTATTTCAAAGCCGATCCCTTTTGCGGAGCCGGTCACCAATGCTACTTTGCCTTTGAGCAATTGTTATGGGTAGCGATGCAACGGTATTTTATGTTATATCAGGATCTCAGCAGGTCTGCCTTGTCTGTCTTTTCCCAGCTAAAGCCCGGCTCGTCCCTGCCAAAGTGGCCGTACGCCGCGGTCTTGCGGTATATGGGGCGTTTGAGGTCCAGCGTCTTGATGATGCCAGCAGGCCGCATGTCAAAGACCTTCCTGACCCGGGCCTCGATCTCTTCTTCAGGGGCCTTGCCTGTCCCGAAGGTGTCTATCATGATGGAAACCGGTTCTGCAACGCCGATGGCGTAGGCAACCTGGACTTCGCACTTGTCTGCCAGGTCCGCGGCAACGATGTTCTTGGCCACGTACCTTGCCATGTAGCAGGCAGACCTGTCCACCTTGGACGGGTCCTTGCCGGAAAACGCGCCACCGCCGTGCCTTCCCATGCCGCCGTAAGTGTCGGCAATGATCTTCCTTCCAGTAAGGCCAGTATCGCCGGGCGGGCCGCCTATCACAAACCTGCCGGTGGGGTTGACCAGGTACCTGGTGCCGCCGTTAACCCAGTCGCCGCATACCGGCTTGATTATCTTGTTTATCACTTCCTCGCGCAGCTGGCTCATGCTGATGTCCGGCGAGTGCTGCGTAGATACCACCACCGTGTCTATGCGCTTTGGAATTCCGTCCTCGTACAGTACCGAGACTTGGGACTTGCCGTCCGGCCTTAGCCAATCCATTTCCTTGCGCTTTCTGGCCTGCGCCAGCTTCATGGAGATATGGTGGGCCATGGTTATGGGAAGCGGCATCAGCTGCGGCGTCTCTCTTGTAGCGTAGCCAAACATCAGGCCCTGGTCGCCGGCTCCCTGCTCCTTGTTCTCAGTAGCCGTGACGCCCATGGATATGTCCGGGCTTTGCTCATGCAGTGCTGCAAGCACAGAGCAGGAATCGCAGTCAAAGCCGTACTCTGGCCTGTCGTAGCCTATGTCCCTTACAGTATCTCGGACGACTTTCTGGACGTCCACATGACCCTTTGAGGTTACCTCGCCGGCAACAAACACTATCCCAGTGGTGGTCATCGATTCTGCCGCAACGCGTGAATCGGGATCCTGCCGCAGGAATTCGTCCAGCAGAGCATCAGATATTTGATCGCAAACCTTGTCGGGGTGACCTTCCGTCACACTTTCAGATGTAAAAAGCCAGCGTTTGACCATGTCGTTGCCGCCCAAGCTAAATGTCTTTTTCCAGTTTGATGAACAGGACGTTGTTTCCCCTGATGACTACCTTGCCGTAGTTTGCCAGAACGTCGTTGCCGTTGAATTCCTCCGCGTCGGTCAGTATCAGGTTCATGTAAGAATCCACGTTGTTCATTCTTCCTTTGTATTCGATCTCACTTTTGAGCCTCACTGCAACCTTCTTGTTTATGGAACGTTGCAATATGGAAAGAGGTCGTTTCGGTTGTTGCTGAGACGGTGAAGACACGTTAACTAATCACTTTGCAAGTTGAAAAATCTTGGCTCGAATAAAAAGGTTGCCTTGTCGGCGGCGGTTAACTCATAAAAAGTAGGAAATGAACAGATCCCTGTCCTGTGATGCAATCAACCATCTCTACGGGCTCAAGGTCCATCGACGCGCTGCTTGGAGGCGGTATACGGACCGGATTTGTCACCGACATATACGGGCAGAGCGGCTCTGGAAAATCACAGCTTTGCTTTACCCTTGCAGTCAACTGCGTAAACGGTGGCGGCCGGGCTGTCTTTGTGGACACGGCCGGAACCTTCAGGCCGGAGCGAATATCCGAGATAGCCGGATCTGAAAGCGTGCTGGAAAAGATAGCGTTTGTCCGCGCCCTGTCCGTGCAGGACCAGCTGAGTGCGATAAAAAAGATGCAGGATATCGATGCGCGGCTTGTAGTGGTGGACAGCCTGACTTTTAACTTTTCAAACGAGTTTACCGGGCCGGCCCGGCACCTTGCGGTGATGAGCTACCTCCACGAACTGGCGCTTTTGGCCATAAATTCAGACTGCGCGGTGGTCGTAACCAACATGGTGCGCAACATTCCCTCAGAACAGGAAGCAAAACAGCGCGAGTACCTTGGAAATACCGTGTCCATCAACTCGCACATAAAGCTGAGACTGGAGATACAGGATCCTGCCGTCTCCAGTTTCCGCGCATGGCTTGTCAAGCCGCCGGGCCCGATGGTTGAATTTACCATCACCTCGCGCGGGGTGCATGACAAATC